>DAOUJI010000080.1:0-9889 GCA_034422875.1 Dehalococcoidia bacterium
GCTTGCCTCAGCGCATAGGATGGAGTCCAGGCGACCAACATAGTGGACGGGCGCCGTCCCGGGGCCCTCATCGACTGCATCGAGGGCCGGGTCACCGGGACTCAGATTGTCCAGAGCGGCTCGTCCGCTCGCTTTTAGACGGGGTTAGTTAACGACGGCACAGTTAGGAGCATGATTTGACTACCAACGGAGGAGGGGCGCCGCCGCCCGATTACAGCAGGTACGCGGGACTGCCCAGCACGACCAACTTCAAGTCCATCGGTAAGATTGCCGCCGTCATCGGCGTCATCGCCCTCATTATTGTGGTGCTGTCGGTGCTCAAGTCCATCTACACCGACTGGCTCTGGTTCGACAAAGTCGGCATTCTGAGCGTCTACAAGACAATACTCGGAACGCGGATATGGCTGTTCTTCGGTGGGGCGGTCCTGGCCGCTGGGGTAATAGCGGCCAACCTTCACCTGGCCCACCGCTTCTCCAGAGGGGAATCGTCCCTGCCCGTGCCCCCTGAGGTCATCCGCTTTGGCCGCATCGCCATCCTTATAGGAGCGGCGCTCACCGTTTTTATCACCGCCATCGTGTTCGGGTCGGTAGCCCAGGGCAGGTGGGAGACCATTCTGGTCTTCATGAACAGGGTTCCCTTTGGCGTGGAGGACCCCCAGTTCGGCCAAGACATGTCCTTCCACGTAGCTGTGATGCCTCTGCTTCATTTCATACAGGGCTGGGTGATGGGGCTGGTGATCACCGCCATCGTCACGGCGGCCGCGCTCTATTTCGTGAACTTCGGCCTGCGTGGCCTCAGCGTCGGTTTGACGCCCAGACTTCGGACCCATCTGGCCGTGCTGGGCGCCATCCTGATGCTGACCATAGCTTTGGCCCACTACCTGGACATCTATGAGTTGGTCTTCTCGGGACGGGGAGCGGCCCCTGGCGCCGGCTACACCGATGTCAACGCCAGGGTCCCCGTTCTATGGCTGCTGGTGGCCATTTCCTTGGTCTCCTCGGCCGGTTTCGTGACTTCCTTGTTCTATGGCGGCACCCGTCTGATGGTCGCCGCCTTCACACTGTGGGCGGTCATCGCCATAGTGGCGGGAATCATCTATCCCACGGCCTTCCAGCGTCTACGGGTTTCGCCCAACGAATTCGTGCGTGAAGAGCAGTACATCGAAAGAGCCATCGTCGCCACACGGGACGCGTACAACCTCAATTTGATTGAAGAGACGGTCTTCGACTACGAGCCCTCCCTCGATGGCCAGACCATTGCCGAAAACGAGCAGACAATCCGGAACATACGGCTCTGGGATCACAGGCCGCTTCTACAGACCTACAACCAGATACAGACTTTCCGCCAATACTATAACTTCGTCGGGGTAGACGTAGACCGGTATCGATTCCAGGACGGTGAGCTGCAACAGGTGATGCTGGCAGCCAGGGAGCTGTTCCCCGAACGGCTGGAAGAAGACGCCCAGAACTGGGTCAACCGTACTCTCGCATACACCCACGGGTTTGGTGTCACCGTAAGCCCGGTCGGCTCCTACACCGTCGAGGGACGGCCCGAATTCTTTCTCGAAGGACTGCCCCCTGTGGGCGACCTGACCGTGGAGCGGCCCGAAATCTACTACGGTGAGAACACGACCAACTACGTCGTCGTGGACACCCAGACCCGGGAGTTCGACTATCCCGGAAATCAGGGCGAACCCGTGCTAAAGAACTATGAGGGCGACGGCGGAGTGACCCTCGGCTCCTTCTTCCGGCGGGCCGCGTTTGCGTGGAGATTCCTGGACTTCAACCTTCTCATCAGCGGCGAGCTTTCCTCCGACAGCAAGGTCATGTTCCACAGGGAGATAATCGATCGAGTGTCCACGATGGCTCCCTTCCTTAAGCTGGACAGCGACCCTTACATGGTCATAGGCGACGGCGGCAAACTCTGGTGGATTATCGACGCCTACACAACCACGGACCGCTACGCCTATTCCCAACGCTTCGAGGATTACAACTACATACGCAACAGCGTAAAGGTCGTGGTGGACGCCTATAACGGCGATGTCCACTTCCTGGTCAGGGAACCCAACGACCCCATGATTCAAATGTACCGGAACGCGTTTCCGGACCTCCTACAGGACTTTGACGCCATCGACCAACTGGATCCCTCCCTCAGGGACCACATCCGGTACGGGTTCGACCTGTTCCAGGCCCAGTCCGAACTAAACCTCAGGTATCACATGAAAGACCCGCAGAAGTTCTTCCTGCGGGATGACCTGTGGGCCAGGGCCCAGGAGGTCTTTGAGAGTCCCACCAACACCCAGGAGATTGAACCTTACTACATCATCATGAAGTTGCCAGGAGAGGAAAAATCCGAGTACGTGCTCCTGCTGCCTTTCACTCCAGCCGGAGGCGAGCGGAAGAACATGGTCGGGTGGATGGCCGCCCGCAGCGACGGAGAGAACTACGGCAAGCTAATTACGTTCCTGTTCCCTGAAGGACAGGTGGACGGACCCGAGCAGATCGAGGGCCGGATAACCAGTGACGAGGAAATAGGCAGAGAGCTTAGCCTCCTATGCCCCGAGGGGAAGGTCTGTCTGAGGGGCAACCTGTTGGCCATTCCCATGCAGGTGTCGAGAGAAGACGGGACTGAAAGCCAGACCCTGCTCTACGTCGAACCCCTCTACATCCGCGCCGAGAACCTGCCGCTGCCCGAACTGAAAAAGGTGATCGTCGCTGACAACCGGCAGGTAATCATGTCCGACACTCTCGAAGAGAGCCTGTGTATACTGGTCAACGGAGTTGAGGCTTGTGCTGACACCCTAACTCCGCAGATTCCGACCCGACCAACAACTCCCACCGACGGAGTAGACGTCCAGCAGCCGACCATGTCCCTGGAAGCCATTAACGCGATAATCGGCGAAATCGAAAACCTGGAAGGCTCCGTGGAGGGCCTGCTGGAAAGTCTCGAACGCTTGAGGGAGACCATCGAGCGGATGCAGGCGGAGGGCTCGGAGCAATGAACCTGACCCGCTTGCCCCTTCCCCTCTGGGGGAAGGTTGGGATTGGGGAACCAGGGCACTGACCATGCCCTGCCGTAAAACGGAAGGAGGCGGCCAATGAGCGACGGCGGACCTCGCTCGTCCAGTGACTGGATGGAGCTTGAAAAGAAGTACTACATGTACACCGTGCGGCGTCAGCCCGTGGTTATAGAAAAGGGCGACGGCAGCTGGGTGTGGGACGTGGAGGGGAATGAGTACCTGGACTTCTGCGCCGGATGGGCCGTGGACAACCTGGGCCACAGCCACCCGGCCATCACCTCCGCCATCATGGAGCAGGCGTCGACGCTGCTCCAGACCTCCAACCAGTTCTACACCCTGCCCCAGTTGCGGCTTGCCCAGTTGCTGGTGGAAAACAGCGCTTTGGACAAGGTGTTCTTCAGCAACAGCGGTGCCGAGGCGGTTGAGGGGGCTATAAAGCTGGCCCGAAAGCATGGGAAGAAGACCCGGAACGGCGCCTACGAGGTGATTACCGCCAACCACTCCTTTCACGGGCGAACGCTGACGGCCCTTTCCGCCACCGGCAACCCCCACTACCAGGAGCCTTTCCAGCCAGTGACTCCCGGCTTCGTCCACGTGGACTACGACAACGTCGAGGCCATCATGGAAGCCACAAACGACCGCACCGCCGCCGTACTGTTGGAGCCGGTGCAGGGCGAGGGCGGCGTCAACGTGCCCGCCGACGATTATTTCAAGCGCGTCCGGGAATGGTGCGACAGCCAGGGACTCCTTCTGGTGCTCGACGAGGTGCAGACCGGGTTCGGGCGGCTGGGCAGCCTGTTCGGATACGAGCAGTTCGGCATCGAGCCTGACGCCATGGCCTTGGGCAAGGGCCTTGGTGGAGGAGTGCCCATAGGCGCCTTCATGTCCAAGGACGCCTGCATGGCCCTGGAACCCGGAGACCACGGCTCCACCTACGGCGGCAACGCCCTTACCTGCGCAGCCGCCTACGCCTCAACCAAGGTCATCATTGACTACGACCTGTCCGCCAACGCTCGTGTCATGGGTCAACGGTTGATGGAAGGGCTGGAAGCTGTAGGCTCCAGGACGGGAAAGATAAAGGACGTCAGGGGCAAGGGGCTGCTCATCGCCGCCGAGTTCCCCGACGAAATCTCAGCCCAGGTGGTGGGCCAGTGCAACAAGGAGGGGTTGCTTTTGAACCCGGTCCGCCCCAACGCCATCAGGTTCATGCCGCCCCTCAACGTGAGTGCGGACGAGATAGACGGGGCCCTCTCCAGGTTCGAGACGGCCCTGGGCAAAATATAGACCCGTTGCTCCCTCCCCTGCTGGGGGAGGGTTGGGGTGGGGGCAACGGCCCCCCAAAGTTCTAAATCAAGGCGGAGGTTATGACCCGGAAGTCCGACAAACCCGACAAAATCGTCCTGGCCTACAGCGGAGGACTGGACACCTCTGTGGCTGTCCGCTGGCTCAAGGAGGAGTACGGCTCCGATATTGTCACCTTCACCGTGGACCTGGGGATGGTGGACCTGGACCCCGTCAGGGAGAAAGCCCTTCAGATAGGGGCTGTTGAGGCTTTGGTGGCCGACGCCAAGGACGAGTTCTACCGCGACTACATCAGTCCCGCCCTCCGGGCCGGAGCGATATACGAGGAGCAGTACCCCCTGGCCACGGCCCTGGGGCGTCCTCTCATCGCGCGTCATCTCGTGCAAGCGGCCCGCCAGGTGGGAGCCACTGCTGTGGCCCACGGGTGTACGGGCAAGGGCAACGACCAGGTGCGCCTTGACGTGGGTGTGGCAGCGTTGGCGCCCGACCTGAGAGTGATAGCCCCCATTCGCGATTGGGGCATGAGCCGGGAGGAAGAGATCGAATACGCCCGCCAGCGGGATATTCCCGTTCCCACCGGAAAAGGCCCCTACTCCACCGACGAAAACCTCTGGGGCCGGAGCATCGAGGCGGGAGACCTCGAAGACCCCTGGACTGAGCCTCCAGAGGCGGCTTACGAATGGACGCGGCCCGTGTCCGAAACGCCGGATGATCCTGCCTACGTGGAGATAGGCTTCGGGGACGGCCTACCCGTGTCGGTGGACGGCGAGGAGATGCAGGGGGTGGACCTGGTCTGGCATCTGAACCGGACGGCTGGCGAGCATGGAGTCGGGCGCATCGACCACGTGGAGAACAGATTGGTGGGGATTAAGTCCAGGGAGGTGTACGAGTCCCCTGCCGCTGTGACCCTCCACACGGCACACAAGGGGTTGGAAGCTATCACCCTGGGCAAGGAGCAGCTCCGCCTGAAAGCCCGAATAGCCCAGGAATACGCTGACATCGTGTATAACGGTCTCTGGTTTACACAGCACCGCCGTGACCTGGACGCATACGTCGAGTCAACCCAGCGCGCGGTGGAAGGGACCGTGAGGGTGCGCTTGCACAAGGGGACGTGCACTGTGGTTGGACGCAAGTCGCCCAATTCCCTGTACAACTTTGGGTTGGCCACCTACGACAGGGCTGACGCATTCGACCACAAGTCAGCCGAAGGGTTCATAGCCATATACGGCTTGCCTGTGCGCAACCAGGCCCAGGTGCGACGGGAGACTGCCGGGTCCGACGGAGTATAATCGGCCCTAGTTAATCTACAAGACACACATAGGCTTCAATGACACTGTGGCAAGTCCTCTTCCCTCTCAGGGGGAAGATTGAGACGGGGGTGAACGGGGTGGTGCGGGGAGACTGCCGGAAGATTGCGCCACGGTTCTGTCTGCGGGAGACTCATGGACGATAGAGTCCGCAACTACACCGTTTCCATACACTACGACCGCCGCCTTTACCGGCAGGACATTGCCGGGTCCATCATCCACGTCCGCATGTTGGCCAAACAGGGCATCATCGATGAGGACGACTGCCAGCAGATAGTTTCCGGGCTGGAGGCTGTCCGCGCCGAAATAGAGAACGGCTCGTTTCCTTGGGACGAAGGGCTTGAGGACATCCACATGAACGTGGAGTCCCGCCTGGGGCAGCTCATCGGCGCCGAGACGGCCGGCCGGATGCACACGGGCCGCTCCCGCAACGACCAGATAGCCCTGGACCTGCGGATGTTCGTGAAGGACGCCATAGCAGACACGCATGCGGGTCTTGTCCGACTGCAAGGAGCCCTGCTGGAGTTGGCCGAGTCCCACAAGGACACCCTCATGCCGGGTTACACACATCTACAGCGGGCCCAGCCCGTGTTGCTGGCACACCATCTCCTGGCCTACTTCCAGATGCTTGAGCGGGACAGGTCACGTTTTGCGGACTGCCGCAGGCGCACCGACGTGCTGCCCCTGGGCAGCGGAGCGCTTGCCGGAGTCCCCTATCCCACGGACAGGGAGTTCTTGGCCCGGGAGTTGGGCTTCGCCGCGATAAGCGAGAACTCCATGGACGCGGTCTCCGACCGGGACTTTATCGTGGAATACCAGTCTGCGGCATCCATCTGCATGATGCATCTCTCACGGTTCGCTGAGGAGCTGGCTCTGTGGACTTCCCTGGAGTTCGGGTTCGTGCGTCTGGCTCCCGATTACGTCACCGGCAGCAGCATCATGCCCCAGAAACGGAACCCGGACTTCGCCGAACTGGCTCGGGGCAAGACAGGCCGGGTGTACGGACATCTGGTGGGTGTGCTGACGACGATGAAGGGTCTGCCCATGACCTACAACCGGGACCTCCAGGAGGACAAGGAGGGACTGTTTGACACCGTGGACACCCTATTGGCCACCCTGGACGTGTTCACGGGAATGGTCTCCACGCTGGAGGTGGACACGGAGAACATGTCCAAGGCTTCTTCCGGAGGCTACATGCTGGCTACAGACCTGGCTGATTACCTGGTAACCGAACAAGGAGTCCCCTTCAGGGAGGCCCACGGCGTGGTGTCCTGCCTCTGCGACTACGCTACAGCCCACAAGAAAGGCCTTGATGAGCTTACTATGGAGGAGCTTCGCACGTTCTCGCCCCACTTTGGGGAGGATGTGAAGAAGATTACTGCCCTGAGCTCCGCTGCGGCCCGGAACGTCTACGGCGGCACGGCGCCCGCCCAGGTCCGGGACGCCCTGGAACGGGCCAGGATCGCTTTGGCCCGCGACCTCAACAGCAACCAAAGTCCAGGAGGATAGAATTGACCACGTCCGCCAGCGCAGTAAAATTGGCCCCGTCCATCCTGACGGCTGACTTCTCCCGCTTGGGAGAGCAGGTGGCAGAGGTCACCGCCGCAGGCGCCGACTACATCCACGTTGACGTCATGGACGGCCACTTCGTCCCCAACATCACTATGGGGCCTATTGTGGTGGAGGGCATCCGCGCCGCCACCCACCTGCCCCTGAACGTCCATCTCCAGATAGAGAAACCGGAGGAGTTCATTTCCGATTTCGTGAAGGCGGGGTCCGACCAGATTATCGTCCACAGCGAGTCCACTTATCATCTGCACAGGCTGGTGCACCAGATAAAAGACCAGGGCGCCCAGGTGGGTGTAGCCATCAACCCCGCCACGCCTTTGTCCGCTCTGGAGGAAACACTGGTCTACGTGGACATAGCCTTAATCGGCTCTGTGAACCCTGGGTTCGGAGGGCAGAAGCTGATTCCTGAAACCCTGGCCAAGGCAGCCCGCCTAAGGAGGTTGCTGGCGGAGCGGGGCTACACCCCGGAGATACAGATGGACGGCGGAATCAACGCGGATACGGCTGCGGACTGTGTGCGTGCGGGAGCCACTATCCTGGTGGCGGGATCGGCCATCTTCAACGACAGGGAATCAGTCCAGGAAGCGATGGACAGGCTGCGCACCAGCATCCAGGGAGTGGAGGCCGACTCCTAGACCCTGGCGGGCTTGTGGAGGGTCCGCAGGCAGCGGGTGCATATCTTGACCCGCTTGTTGGTCCCGTTGATGGTCAGAGTCTGCTTGTGAACATTAGCCAGAAACCGGGTCTTGGTCCGCCGCTTGGAGTGGCTGACGTTGTTGCCGGACATCCCGGCCTTACCGCAGAGTTCGCACTTCATGATGTTTCCTTAGCTTATGTACCCCTTCTCCCAGCGGGAGAGGGTTGGGGTGAGGGCAGGGAGCCTGCCCTGAGCCTGCCGAAGGGTAAGGGCAGCAAATTGAAAAGCAACGGGCTATAGGATACCATAGCCCGAAAGCTGGCAGCAAGGAAAACGGGACTGTGGCAGACTCTTCTTCAGACCGCTCTACCCTCTCAGGACTTGACCTCAAGCAAGCTTTCATAGGCGCTGCCCGCTGCCTGGAACGGCAGCGGGACGCCATCAATGCGCTGAACGTATTTCCCGTTCCCGATGGCGACACCGGCACCAACATGCTCCTCACCATGCGCTCGGTGAACCAGGAGTCTGACCGCACGGAAGACGCCGCTGCCGACTCGGTAGCCAAGGCCATGGCCGACGGCGCTCTCTTGGGGGCCAGGGGCAATTCGGGAGTCATTCTCTCCCAGTTCTTCAACGGGCTGGCCCAGGGCCTGCGGGATAGGGAACGGTTCGACGGCGTCGACTTGGCCCGTGCATTCAGGGCCGCGTCGGAGGCTGCCTACAAGTCAGTGAGCAAGCCGGTGGACGGCACGATGCTCAGCGTGATTCGAGACATGTCCGAGGCAGTGGAGTCCCAATGCGATTCCAGCGCCCCGGTGGACCTCTGGGGTGTTGCTCTGGAGGCCGCCATAGAGTCCCTCTACCGGACGCCCGACCTGCTCCCTGTGTTGCGCCGGGCGGGCGTAGTGGACGCCGGAGGCCACGGCGTAGTCACGCTTATGGAAGGGGCCTGGCACACCCTTTCCGGGCGCGACGTAGACGAGGTGGACCTTACGCTGGCGGCTCCGGTCGAGGGAGTTGTTGCCTCGGTGGACGAGGAGTTCCTGGAGGCCACAGAAGAGGAGACCTACGGCTTCTGCACCCAGTTTCTGCTTCAAGGGGAGTCGTTGGACGTGGACGCTATAAGGGAACGTATGGCCCAGATGGCCATGTCCACAGTGGTCGTGGGTGACGAGGCCACGGTGAAAGTCCACGTCCACACCGAGGAGCCGGACAAGATAGTCTCCTACGCTGAGACCCTGGGGTCTGTGTCCCAGCTTTCAATGGACAACATGGACGCGCAGCACACCGACTTCCTGGCCATGCACCGGTCCGGTGTTGCTGGACCCGTCGAGGGCACGGCCGTGGTGGCCGTGGCGTTGGGGCAGGGGTTTTCCGATGTCCTTAGAGAACTGGGCTGCGCCAAAGTGGTGGCTGGAGGCCAGACCATGAACCCCAGCGCACGGGAATTGTTGGAAGCGGCCTGCAACGTCGGCGCCAAAGACGTGATATTGCTGCCCAACAACAAGAATATCATCCCCGTCGCCAGACAAGCTGCGGCCTTGGCCGAGGAGGACCCGGAGACCTACAAGGGCGTCCGACTATCGGTGGTCGAGAGCAGGTCCGTGCCTCAAGGCGTGGCTGCAATGATTTCCTACAACCCGGGAAACGGACCCGACGAAAATGTAGAGGCCATGGACGACGGGGCTCAGTCGGTGCGCACCATAGAGGTGACCACCGCCGTAAGGGACGTCGCCCTCGATGCGATCAACGTTTCTGAAGGCCAGTGCATTGGGCTGCTGGACGGGGAGCTAGTGTTCGCGGGGGATGACCTTGTGGCGACGCTGATCGACTTGGTCGGAAAATGCGACCCCGAAGATGGTTCTCTGTTGACTCTGTACTGGGGCGAGGGAGTGGAAGCGGAGGATGCGGATGCCACAACCCAGCTAATCGGCGACGCCTATCCTGATTTGGAGTTGGAGCTGGTGTGGGGCGGGCAGCCCCATTACCCTTACGTCGCGTCTTTGGAGTGACGGCTGGAGTGTTGGGGTGGCGGTGGATAGCGTAACGAATTG
>DAOUJI010000081.1:0-2896 GCA_034422875.1 Dehalococcoidia bacterium
GGAAACCGCCACCGCCACGTGCACATCCTGCCGCGCGGCGCTCACCCGGATCACCGACGACGACGGGGAGTGGCGGGCGGCGTTGGTCAGCAGGTTGACCAGCACCTGGACCACCCGCCGCCGGTCCGCCAGCACCAGGGGCAGATCCGGCTCGATGTCTATTTCCAGACGGTTCCCGCCCCCGGCGCTGCTGAAGGCGCGCCGGGCCCGGTCCACCAGCAGGGACACCTCGGCGGGTTCGGGGTTGACCGGCAGGGTTCCCGTCTCGATGCGGGCCACGTCCAGCAGGTCGGAAACCAGTACGTTCATGTGGTCTGCCTGGTCCTCGATGATGCGGAAGAACTGGCGCACCAGGGAGGGGTCCAGTTCCGTGTCCGATCCCAGCACGGTGGCGGCGGAGCCCTTGATGGAGGTCAGGGGCGCCCGCAGTTCGTGGCTCACCATGGCCAGGAATTCGGCCCGCAGCCGCTCCTGCTCCTCAACGTCGGCCATGTCCTGCATGGTGGCGACCACCGACTCCACCGTGCCATCATCGGAGAGGATAGGCGTTGCATTGAGCAACACCGTGACGCTCCGCCCGTCAGGGACCCCCAGGACGATCTCCTCGGCTCTCAGCGTCTCCCCCACGCTCAGTAACTCGGCCATGGGGAACTCCCGCAAGGAGACCTCCCGCCCATCGGCGCGTCTGCACGTCATCACGTCCAGGAGCATCTCAGGAGACTGGCCGGAGTCCCGCAGGCTGTCCGCGATCCTCCGGGCTTCCCGATTGAGGAACTTCGGCGCTCCTGTCCGGGCGTCGAAGACCACCACGCCCACCGGCGTGGTGTTGACCAGGGTCTCCAGGTCCGCCCTGGCCTGTCGCTCCTCCCGGTGAGTACGGGCGTTGGCGATGACCAGCGCCGCCTGGGAGGCGAACATCGCCAGGGTTTCCTCGTCGGCCCGGCTGAACTCCTCGCCCCCTTCCTTGTCGCCCACGAAGACGTGGCCTACCCGGGCGCCCCGGTGGAACATGGGCGCTGCCATGAAGCGGAAGACCTCCACCGGCACGGGGATGGTGAAGTCCGTGAAGCCCAGGGCACGGATGTGCTCCACCAGGTCGGGGAGCCGAAGGGGTTCTGAGATATTGGTCAGGGACTCGAAGAGCCGCCACCTGTCCGGGGTGAGCCACAGCCTATCAGCCTCTTCGGCAGTTATCCCCGACGAGAGGAAGTCCTGTACTCGCCCCCCGTCGTCCACGAGGGTCATCACCCCGTAGTGAGCTCCGGTCAGGGCGCAGGCGGAGTCCAGGACGCCCTGGAGCACCGTGTCGAAGTCCAGGCTCTCGTTGATGCGCCGGCTGGCCTCGCTGAGACGGGCGAGCCGCTCCTGCAGGGCAGCGTCGTTCTCCGGCATCGGTTCATGGGATCGGTCCAACTCATCACCTCGATGCGACCGTGGAGGCCAAGCCTCCCGGGTCGCAGGAATCGGCGCACACCGGTGCAAGTATGCCGGTTCAGGCAAATAATCACAATAGGTCACGTAAAACCGGGTTATCAGTCACTGAAATGTCATACCCGCGTGGTAGGCTACCTAGCGAGTTTGCCCAATAGAAGGGCTTTGCACTAAAAGTGCGGTTTGATGCAAAAGTCAGCTAAATTTGGGACTGTTGGTGCAAAGCCTATATGTGAGATACATATAGAAGAAACCAAAGGAGACCGGGATGATATCGTCTTCAAATCTAAAGGAGGTGGGTTATGGCAGACCCGTTCAATGTTTACAGTGACTATTTCTTCGTGCATTGCAACAATTGGGTCACCACCTTTCTCTTTGGAAAGTCAGATGTAGCCTCCACAGAAGGGGAAACAACTCGCCTTGGCACCGTTACAGTGAGCAGTACCGACGCGAAGATTATGATTTATCTGGCTTGGCAACAGGTAATGGAGCAGGAGCAAAACGCCGGGACGCCATTCGAAGCCTCCGAGGAAGTCTTGGAGCGACTGGGATGGGACCGGGATCATTGGGATGCCTTCTGGTCGCCGATGGAGGACACGGAATGATATACGGAGAAGGCGAGACCATCATCAGGGAAGAGTTGGTTGAAGAGTCCTCGGGGACCCAAAATATAAGAGGCTATCTCACGTTGACCAATCGAAGGTTGATATTCGAGCGGACATCGGGGTTCATGTACCGAAACCGGGAAACGGTCTTCACCATGAGCTTAAGCAACATATCCAGGGTTGAAGCAAGGGGAGTTACCGGGTTCAGATCCCTCAATATTCAGGGCGGCACTAGGTACCTTCAAACCTATAAATTCCAGACCGGAAAGGCCAAGGACTGGGAAGCCGACATTCTCCAAGGAATAAGGGGAGGTTTATAAACCTTGGAGACGCGCGCCTGATCCAGATCTCTACGGCCTCCGCCCCTCCAACCGGGCAACGTAAGCCTCTGCTGAACGGCGGCCAATGCAGATTGCTGAGCTTAAAGTGCGGTTTGATGCAAAAGTCAACTAAATTGGGGACTTTTGGTGCAAAGCCGTTCTTTCCACGAGCAGCAAGGTGTTAATGGGCACTTTCGCACTTATGCTATCATTCGCCCATGATGGCATTGCTCCACGGCATAGGCCCCCGAGTGGCGCTGATGGTACTGTTGGCCGTCGCGCTGGGGTGCTTATTTTTCCTCTTTGATTTCTTTGTTGAGCTCACTTCCAGCGGCGGCAACGATTCGACCTTCACCAGGTCGTCCAGCGGAACCGTCCAAGTGGCCAACGGGTTGTCCCTGGTTTCCACACTCGCCGCCGCCGCATGTATCCTATTCGCAGCAGGGACCGTCGTGCTCCTTCGTCGCCATTTCGAGGACCACGGCAGGACCGCTACATGGGTCACAGGCTCTGCAATAGCTTTTGCGGCAGCCGTCACGG
>DAOUJI010000082.1:0-2125 GCA_034422875.1 Dehalococcoidia bacterium
GGGTGGGGGTGTCAATGCCGTCGCTGTCGGTTCCGTCGTTGTCCGTGGGGGTGGGGGTGTCAATGCCGTCGCTGTCGGTTCCGTCGTTGTCTGTCGGCGTAAGGGTGTCGACCTGGTTGCTGCCGGTGTCGTCGTCGGAGTCGAGATCGTCGCTTTCGGCCTTTGGGCTGAGATCAAAGTCGTCCTCATCTTGCTCGACGGCGCTCAAACGGGAACGCAAGGAGGCGTTGTCGTTCTCGGAGGAATCTGACGTGAAGGCTGAGGTGCCCACTATCAGCGCCAGCGCCAACGTCGATGACAATAATGCGGTAACGAATATAGGCAGTTTATTCATAGACCAATTCGAAAAGCTGATATATGAGGTGTCCGATGTCTAATAGTTTAAGGTAAATTGGAATCGCCTACAAGAAATAGCCTCTGGCTGACCATGGGAGGAGCGTGGCTAAGGAACTGTGGTGGTTGGTGCCCCCGATGGGCTTCGATCCCATGATCTCCACCTTGAAAGGGTGGCGTCCTTGGCCTGGCTAGACGACGGGGGCACGGAGTCGAATTATACAGCAGCTATGGGTAGACCGCCACAGCCTCCAACGACGCTGTTTCCGGCCATCCGAACATCAGGTTCATGTTTTGGATGGCCTGGCCCGCCGCGCCCTTCACCAGGTTGTCCAGGCAGCTGATCACTATCAGCTTGCCTGTGCGAACGTCCACGGTTGGATAGACCAGGCACATGTTGTTGCCCAGCGTCTGCTTGGTCTGAGGAGGCGCCGCTGTGACCTTCACAAACGGCTCTCCAGAGTAGAAGTCCTGGTAGAGTTCCCGGACTGAAGTCCTGGCTTCCTCCCATGACGAGAACGCCCCTGGACGGAGCTGTGCGTAGCAGGAACTCAGGATCCCCCTGGTCATGGGTATCAGGTGGGTCAGAAACGTCAGGTTCAGGCCGTTCCCTGAGAGCCTGCCAAGCTCCTGAGTTATTTCGGGCAGATGGCGGTGACCGTCCAGCGAGTAGGCGAAAACGTTTTCGTTTACCTCAGAGTAGTGGTTGGTCAGGGCCAGGCTGCGGCCTCCGCCGGAAACTCCCGACTTGCTGTCGACCACGACGCCCGACTCTATGATGCCCTCCTCCACTGCCGGAGCAAGAGCCAGGATTGCGCTGGTGGGATAGCAGCCGGGGTTCGCCACCAAGTTCGCCTGGGAAACTTCATCCCGGTTGAGTTCCGTCAAGCCGTAGGCGGCTTCCTCCAGGTATTGAGGGCCGGGGTGGGTTGTCTTGTACCAGGACTCGTACTCCGACACGCTTTTCAGCCGGAAGTCGGCGGAGATGTCCACCACCTTCACGCCGTCCTCCAGCAAGGGTATGCACGCTTCGGCGCTGGCTTTATGAGGCAGGGCGGAAAAGACCAGGTCCAGGCTTCCGCTCAGCTCAGGCTCGATTTCCAGGTCCAGGTCCCACAGGTGGGGAAAGACCTCGCCGAGCTGTTGGCCCGCCGCGCTTCGACCGGTCACCGACGCAATTTCCACGTCGGGGCGCCTGTGAAGCAGCCGCGCAAGCTCTGAGCCTGAGTAGCCTGTAACGTTGATGATGCCGACTTTCACCTTGGTTCTCCTGTTAATGTGTGGAGACTCAATTATACACCTTGCGGTGCAGTTAGTTGATGGGCGGTATGGGCGGGGTATGAGGGACTCGGCCGGACCGGGATGGGTCGGGCGCTTTTTTGACCGCTCGCGGCTTCTTGGTTAAGCTTCCTACTGAAGGGCATCCGTCGGCCAGCGGGCAGACCTCGCACAGGGGCCGCTGGGCCTTGCATACCCGCCGTCCGTGGGTGATTAGGCCCATGTGGAAGTCGAAAACCTCATCCGGCTGCACCGCTCGCTCAAGGAGGTCATGTGCCTGGTCGAAGTCGGCCTTTTGTCCAATTAAGCCAAGCCGCTTGGCCACCCGGTAGACGTGGGTGTCCACCGCCATGGCCGGCATGCCCAGGGAGAAACAGAGAATCACTGCAGCGGTCTTGGGCCCTATCCCAGGCAAGCTTCTCAACCACTCCTTGGCCTCGTCCAGGGGGAGGTCTTTCAGGAAGTTCAGGTCCAGGCTGCCGCGTTTCTCGATGATCAGGTTCAAGACCTCTTT
>DAOUJI010000083.1:0-38981 GCA_034422875.1 Dehalococcoidia bacterium
CCTCGGCGCTCAGGTCTATGTCGGGGCACTCCGTCATAGTCCAGTACTTGTGGCGGCCCAGGAAGAGGTACTTCCGTGTGTAGCCGAAGAACCTGCACTCGACGCCTTCTCCCCGTTGGATGCGCTCACAGAAAGCGGCCAGAAGCGCCTCCTGGCCGTCCTTCTTGATTACTACATACTCGTGGGGCCACGTGCGCCTGTAGGTGACAGCCTCACGCCAGGGAGCCTGAGCAATCAACGTCATGATGTCGTCGTCATGCGGTTCCATCGGAGGCGCCTCTTTTGCAAAGGATACATGTCAACGGAACCGGCGTCCCGAACTGGCTGAATGCCAACCAGAACGCTCCGGGAGGAAGCGTCGGACCTGGGGGAGCGGAAGTCTTAGTGGACTATATCCGCTGGCCGTCGTCGGTTGCCATCGTGGTGGAGAAGGTCCTGTACACCGAGTCCTCGACTCTGTCGCGGAACTCTTTCCACAGGTCGTTCTTGTCGACTGTGGGGTCGTCCTTGACCTCCATGTAGCGGTCGCGGAACTCGATGAGCATCCAGTCCTCTGAACGGCCCTGGGGCATCTTGAAGTCGTCGGCTGTGAAGTGGGGCATCTCGTCGGGCCCGTAATAGTCCATGCCAGGCAGGCTGTACCCCTCCAGGTTGTGGGTGCCCTTGCCCAGGACCTCACCCGTCTGGAGGTAGTGGTCCATGACGGCCTTCACGCCGTAGGCGCCTATGGGGCAGACTTTCATGCAGACGCCGCAAGCTAGGTACTTGGCCACGATGGGCTGGCAGCGTTTGAAGGTGACTTTGTTCTTTTCGATGCCTCGGTACCATATCTTCTCGCGCTGGAGGGCCCGCCCCGGGCACCTGTTCACGCACACCAGGCATATCTGGCAGAAGGCATGAATGCCGAAGTCCTTGGGCTGGTCGTAGGTGACGTTGGCGTTGGTGTGAATCAGCTGCAGCCGTGCCCATGACCCGAAGTGGGGAGACAGCAACTGACCGTTGGCGCCCAGTTGACCAAGGCCGGCGGCCACAAAGAAGGGGATGGCCGGGGCCAGGGAGACGGTGGGGCCGTTGACCTGAGCGCGGTATCCCAGAGACCTGATGTAGTCCACCAGTTCGACCGTAAGACCGCCCATTACCTCGTATACACCCTCATGGGTCTCCTCCGACTGGAGGCTGGGTGTGGTCTGGGTCTTGGCGTAGTCCTGCTCAAGAGCCAGGCATATCACGTGGGGGAGGTCGTAGCGCAGGTTCCTCTTCTGGCTGACGTAGAGGTAGCGGTGGTCGAACCTGGTGAACCCCACTTCTCCGTATCCCAGCTCTTTGGCCTTCGCCCGGATGAGCTCGGTGACATCCTCTCCTGTGGCTTCTCCGGTGGGTTCCAGGTTCTTGGTCGACTGGACGTACTCGGCGATGGGCACCATGGCCGCCCGGTGGTCTTCGTAGTGTTTTACGACTTCCGGCGGGTTGTTCTTTCGCTGCTCCCGGAGCCAGTCGAAAGAGGCGCTTTCGGTCAACGTCAGCATTTCCAGGGGGTAGTCCCTGGAGTAGAACGATACGTCTTCGTCCCTGGTCGGGACGCCCGGCTCGGTCACCAGGTCCTTCGGCACGTCTATGGTGACGGGCGGGTCGTTCAAGCCCTTACCCGGGTGGGTTACGGTGTGGCCGATTTCCTTCAACATGCCGTCCTCCTAGAGCTTTGGCCCCTGGGTATGCTGGGTGTGCTTTGCGGGGCTGTCGCGTCGCACACCACGCCTATTTTCTCAATGCGCGTAGGATAAGCAATGACCGCAAAGGTGTCAACTTAAGCAGGCGTGGGCGCCTTTTTGACGTTGCTTCTGATTGCGGGCCTGACGGGCGTTTGGTACACTCGCCCCGCTTGCTCATGGGCCGGGCGGCCCTATTCCCATCCGAGGAACTGACATGGCTGACAACCCGCTGCAATACCGTTACAACCCATTGCGCCAGGACATAGTCTGCTCTGAAACCGCCATAGACGCGCTGCCGGATACGGTCGACGCCCTTGGAGCCGGACGGGCCATGATAACCTGCGGCCCCACCATCCTGGCTTCATGCAACGTTGTTCCCAGAGTGCAGGAAGCTTTGGGGTCGCGGTGTGTGGGAGTCTACTCAGGGGTCGCTCCTCACTCTCCGGTGGAAACGGTGGAGCAGGGCGCCGAGATGGCCAGAGAGCTGCAGCCCGACGTGTTCATCAGCGTCGGAGGCGGGAGCACCCACGACACCACCAAGGCCATCGCAACTCTGCTGGCCGAGGGCGGCGACATCCACGATTACGAAATCATCTTCGAGCCTCCGGACCGCATCACCGTGCCGCCTACGCCTTCTCCCAAGCTGCCCATACTCAGCGTGCCTACTACTATGGGCTGCGCCGAGTTCAGCCGCGGCGGTGGTGGAATTACCGACCATAAGTTGGGGCGCAAGCTGATAATAGCCGGGGAAGGCGTCACCCACCGCACTGTGATTATCGACGGACAAGCCCTGGCCACCACGCCCCTTCGAATCCTCACGTCGACGGCTATTGGACAGCTTCGCATTGCCATCGAGACCGTCTACTCCACGGGCCACAACCCCATAGGCGACGGCATGGCGCTTCACGCCATACGGCTCTTGTTCCAGAACTTGCCTCATTGCAAGGACGGAGACGTAGACACACTGCTGACCACCAAGACGGCCTGTGCCATGGCGTCGCTGGCGTCCTTTGGTGGGATGGGGCTGAACACCGCCACCTGTCATCACGTCGGCGGGCTCTACGGAGTGCCCCACGGTGAGGCCAACGGCATCCTTCTGCCCCACACCATGCGGTACAACCTGGACGCCTGCGCCGACCGCCAGCGGTTGATTGCCGAGGCGATAGGCGTTGCGGAGCGGAGCATGACCGACGAGGAGGCCGGCCTCGCCGCCGCGGACGCAGTGGACAGTCTGTGCCGGGAGCTTGGGTTGCCCCGCACCCTCCGTGAGGCCGGAGTCCCGGAAGAAGGTCTGGAGTACATCGCCGCCGCTACCCTCCACGACCGCAGCCTCAGCACGAACCCCAAGCCCATCCGAGATGCTGGGCCAATCATGGAGGTCTTGCGCGCCGCCTACTGAGACGGCGAAGAGGGTGCGGCCGCATTGTCACTAAGACGCAAGTTGTAAGATAGGGAACCTTTCGGGAAGATACGGATTCCTGGCTTCCGGCCTTCGCCGGAAAAACGAAAACATGGGCCAGTCAGGGTTCGATTGCAGGCCCAGGGGCCATTTGGTAAACTCGCCGCACTTGCCTACCGGGACGACTATCGATACGGTCGGCCCCATCTGACGGGAGGGGACCATGGAGATCGGAATATCCAACTTTCCCACCGCCTACACCGTCGATCCTGCAGTCCTCGGCAAACGCGCAGAGGAGTTGGGATTCAGCTCCTACTGGGTCCCGGAGCACGCCATCATTCCCGTGGAGAACAACAGTCGCTATCCTGGCTCCGCTGACGGAGCCATCCCCGAGGGATACGATCAGATAGCCGACCCCTTCATCACCTTGGCCCGCGTTGCGGGAGTTACGAAAAACATCAAGTTGGGAACGGGAATCTGCCTGGTGCCGGAGCACAACCCGTTGTTGTTGGCCAAGCAGATAGCGACCCTGGACGTTCTTTCAGGCGGTCGTTATATCTTCGGCATCGGCGCCGGATGGCTGAGGGAAGAGACCGAGATAATGGGAGGGGACTTTGACCACCGATGGACCCAGACAAGAGAGGCCATCAAGGTCATGCGTACCCTGTGGACTGAGGATGAGCCTGAGCACCATGGCCGGTACTACGACTTTCCGGCCGTACGCTTCAACCCCAAGCCGGTGCAAAAGCCTGGTCCCCCGGTCCTTCTCGGCAGCATAGCGCCCAACGTCTTCAAGCGTATAGTCTCCTGGGGTGACGGCTGGATGCCCACCCGCGCCACACCGGCGGAGATCGAAGCGGGGCGCAAGGAGTTGGACCGGCTGGCTTCCGAAGCTGGCAGAGACCCTGAGTCCATCACTGTTGTGGCATACAGCTCTCAGCCCGACCGGGAAATAATCAAGGCATACGAGGACGCCGGGGCCAATTGGGTAACCTGCAGGACGCCCATGGCGCCGGAAAAAGAGTGCATGGAGTTCCTGGAAGACATCGCCCGGAAGGTCTTGTAACATTTCCGACTTGAGGCGGCTGGTGCAGCCAAAACATACGAGTAGGAGGAGGTCCAGTGGTTACAACTGTAGGAACGGGTAAGTTCACTTACGAGGTGGAGGAAGACTGGGCCAAACTGCCAGAGGGTTGGCACATGCCCGCCGCCGCAGTCTCGGTCGATTCCCAGGACCGGGTCTTCTGCTTCAACAGGGACCCGGACCATCCCATCGCAGTCTTCGACCGCCATGGGAACTTTCTCTACTCCTGGGGCTCCGGGCTAATCGCGTTCGCCCACGCGATCCTGCTGGACAAGAACGACAACGTGTGGCTGGTGGACCGGAACCACGGTCAGATTTACAAGTACACTGATACTGGGGAGCTCCTTCTGACCATCGGAGAGAAGGGCTTCCGCTCCGACACCGGCGCGGACCCGGAGAACTTCGGGGCCGACACTTACAAGCAGGTTACTCATGCGGGAGGCCCGTTCAATCTGCCGGCTGGCATAGCCCTCAACGACGACGGCGAGATATTCATAGCCGACGGGTACGCCAACTGCCAGGTGCACAAGTTCTCACCGGAGGGTGAGCACCTGTTGTCCTGGGGAGAGCCCGGGACGGGGCCTGGACAGTTCAATCTGCCCCACGGCGCCTGGGTTGACAGGCAGGGCCGGGTGCTTATCGCCGACCGCGAGAATGACCGGATTCAGGTGTTCACCCAGGATGGAGAGTACTTGAGCACGTGGCCCTCAGAGGTGGTCGGCGCGGCTCTGGTCTACGTGGACGACGAGGACATCGCCTATGTGCCGGAGCACAACGCGGGTCTGGTGAGCGTCCTGACGTTGGACGGAGAGCGGCTGGCCCGCTGGGGTTCTGAGATTCACCGTTCCTGCCACGGGATATGGTTGGACTCTCACAAGGACGTCTACGTCGTGCGTCCTGGAGATTGGGGACGGGACCGCCGGGTGGTCAAGCTCCACCGGAAGTAGGGGGCGCCCTCACCCCAACCCTCTCCCAGGGGGAGAAGGGGTAGATGTACGATGGGCTGAAGGGCTACCGGAATGAGCGGGGGAGGAGTGTGCTGCCCATGAGGTACTGGTCCATGTAGTGCGCGGTCTCCCGGCCCTCGGCTATGGCCCAGACGACCAGGGACTGGCCCCTAGCCATGTCTCCGGCGGCGAATATGCCGGGCTTGGAAGTCATGCGGTTTGAGTCGAGCTTCACGTTGCCCCGGGCGTCAAACTCCACACCCAGCTCGTTAAGCATCCCCCCGTGCTCGGGGTGGAGGAACCCCAGCGCCAGTAGCACCAACTCCGTCTCTATCTCGAACTCGGAGCCGGGTATCTCGTTCATGCCCATGCGCCCATCGGCGCCGGGGGCCCATTCCAGGCGCACGCCGTGGAGCTTCTCCACGTGCCCGTTGCTCCCGGAAAAGCTCTTGGTCAGGATGCTGTAGTCGCGGACGCCGCCCTCTTCGTGTGCGGACGAGGTGCGCAAGACCCTTCCCCACTGGGGCCAGGGGTTGTCGTCTGACCGGTCGGAGGGGGGCTCCGGCAGCAACTCGAACTGGTGGACGATTTCGGCGCCCTGGCGATGGGAAGTGCCCAGGCAGTCGGCGCCGGTGTCTCCGCCTCCCAGTATCACCACCCGCTTCCCCTCGGCGGATATCCGCTCTTCTCCAGGAATGCTCTGGCCCGCGTTGAGCCGGTTCTGCTGGGGCAGGAATTCCATCGCCAAGTGGACTCCCCTCAGGTTCCTGCCGGGAATGTCCAGGTCCCGGGCATGGGTGGAGCCTCCAGCCAGGCACACGGCGTCGAACTTCTCCAACTCAGAGGTGGGAACGTTGACGCCTACGTTGGCTTCGGTGCGGAAGACTATGCCTTCCTCTTCCATGAGCCGGACCCTGCGTCGCACGACCTCTTTGTCCAGCTTGAAGTCTGGAATGCCCAGGGTAAGCAGGCCGCCGGGATATTCGTCCCGTTCGAAGACGGTGACGTGGTGTCCGGCCCGGTTTAGCTGCTGGGCGGCGGCTAGGCCGGCGGGGCCTGATCCTACGACAGCTACGCTCTTGCCTGTCCTGTTGGCGGGGGGCTCGGGCTGTATCCAGCCCTCGCTGAAACCCCGCTCGGCTATGGACTTCTCTATGTACTCGATGGTCACCGGGTCCTGGTTAATGGCCAGCACGCAGGCGTCTTCGCAAGGGGCTGGGCATATCCTCCCGGTGAACTCTGGGAAGTTGTTGGTGGCCAGCAGTTGCTTGAGGGCCTCCTCCCACCGTCCCCGGTAGACCAGGTCGTTCCAGTCGGGGATGACATTGCCCAGAGGGCATCCGGTGTGGCAGAAGGGCACCGCGCAGTTCATGCACCGGGCGCCCTGGTCTCGAATGTCGGCCTCGGGCCACTCCTGATATATCTCAGAGTAGTCCCTGAGCCGAATCTGAATCGGCCTTTTTTGAGGACCTTCGCGGTCGAACTCTTTGAAGCCGGTGACTTTACCCATGTACCGCCAGCTCCTGCTCTTCCCGCTCCTTCCTCTCTCTCAGTACCCGCCGAAAGTCCCGTGGGAATATCTTCACGAATTTGGAGACTGCGTTGGCCCAGTCTCCAAGCACCATTTGGGCCCTGGAGCTTCCAGTCAGGTCGTAGTGCTCCTGAATGAGCGACTTGAGCCGCGTCAGGTCCTCTTCTTCCACCACCGGTTCCAGGTCGACCATTTCGGGATTGCATCTGTCGGTGAAGGTCCCGTCCTCGTCGAATATGTAGCCGTATCCGCCGCTCATGCCGGCAGCAAAGTTCCGTCCTGTGGGACCCAATACAACCACCACTCCGCCAGTCATGTACTCGCAGCCGTGGTCTCCCACGCCCTCGACCACGGTCTGGGCGCCTGAGTTGCGCACGGCGAACCGCTCTCCCGCGAACCCTTTGATGAAGGCCTTGCCACCCGTGGCGCCGTAGAGGGCAACGTTGCCCACGATGATGTTCTCCTCCGGCACGAAGGAGGCTTTGGATGACGGCACGACAGTCACGTGCCCGCCGGAAAGCCCCTTGCAGAAGTAGTCGTTGGAGTCACCCTCCAGCCGGAAGGAAACGCCCGGAGCGAGGAATGCCGCAAAGCTCTGCCCCGCCGAGCCGGTGAACCTCACCTTGATGGTGTCCTGGGGCAGGCCGTCTTCGCCGTACTTAAGGGAAACCTTTCCGCTGAGCATGGCTCCCGTTGTCCTGTTGGAGTTGTATATGGGCAGGTCCAACTCCACCCGTTTCCCTGTTTCGATGGCCTCCTGGCATTCTGCGATGAGGCGGCGGTCCAGGACATCCTCAAGCCCGTGGTCCTGGCCGTAGCTGTTGTAGGTGGCTACGTAGTCCGGGGCCTCGGGTTTGTGGAGAAGATTGGACAGATCGATGCCCCTGGTTTTCCAGTGGTCTATCGCCGCCCGTGTGTCCAGCATGTCGACCCTGCCCACCATCTCGTTGACGGTGCGAAATCCCATGCTGGCCATGATTTCCCTAAGCTGCTCTGCGACGAAGAAGAAGTAGTTGATTACGTGTTCAGGTTCTCCGGCGAACTTGGCCCGGAGCTCCGGGTCCTGGGTGGCGATGCCGACGGAGCAGGTGTTCAGATGGCATTTCCGCAGCATGATGCATCCCAAGGCCACCAGCGGGGCTGTGGAAAATCCGAACTCCTCTGCTCCCAACATGCAAGCTATCGCAACGTCCCGGCCTGTTTTCAACTGGCCGTCGGTCTGCACGACGATGCGGCCCCTGAGGTCGTTCATGACGAGCACTTGCTGGGTCTCGGCTACACCCAACTCCCAGGGCAGACCCGCGTTCTTGATGGAGGACTCAGGGGAGGCGCCGGTGCCGCCGCTGTCGCCGCTTATCAGAACAACGTCTCCGTGGCCTTTGGATACTCCGGCGGCGATGGTCCCCACGCCAACCTCCGCCACCAGCTTCACGTGCACACGGGCGTCGGGGTTGGTGTACTTGAGGTCGTAAATCAGCTGGGCCAGGTCTTCGATGGAGTAGATGTCGTGATGAGGAGGAGGTGAGATAAGCTCCACACCGGGGGTGGTGTGGCGCACCCACCCTATATACTCGTCAACCTTGTGCCCCGGGAGTTGGCCTCCCTCACCGGGCTTGGAACCCTGGGCCATCTTTATCTGAAGGTCGGTTGCATGTATCAGGTAGTTGCTGGTGACGCCGAACCGGCCTGAAGCAACCTGCTTAATGGCGCTGTTGCGGGAGGAGCCGTCGGGGTCGAGGGCAAATCGGTTGAAGTCCTCTCCGCCTTCCCCGGTGTTGCTCCGGGCTTGAATCGAGTTCATGGCGAGGGCCAGAGTCTCGTGAGCCTCCCGGCTGATGGAACCCAGAGAGATGGCTCCCGTGGCGAACCGTTTGACGATCGCCGACGCGGGTTCAACTTCGTTCAGAGGTATGGGTTCGTCCAGGGTCTTGAAGTCCAGCAGTCCGCGGATAGTGGCGAGGCGTGCGCTCTCGGAGTCGATGTGGTCTGCGAAGTCCTTGAAAGTGCCGTAGCTCTTGGAGCGGACGGAATGTTGGAGCTTGGCGATGGTGTCGGGGTTGTACATGTGGTGTTCCCCGTCGCGCCGCCACTGGTAGACTCCGCCGGCGTCCAGGTCCATGTTCGCGGCCACGTCCCGTTCCGGCGTAGTCCTGGAGTGCCTGCTCCTCGACTCTTCCTCTATGTCCCCTACGTCGATGCCGCCAATGCGGCTGGGCGTCCAGGTGAAATACTTGTCTATAAGCTGCTCAGAGAGGCCGATGGCCTCATATATCTGGGCGCCCCGGTAGCTCTGAATGGTGGAAATGCCCATCTTGGACATGACTTTGACCACACCCTTGTGAACAGCCTTGATGTAGTTCTTTTCAGCGGTGTGGAAGTCGATTCCGCGTTCGACAATTCCCTCGTGAATCAGGGCGTCAAGAGTCTCGAAGGCCAGATACGGGTTGACTGCTCCTGCGCCGTAGCCTATGAGCAGGGAGAAGTGGGCGACTTCTCTGGGTTCCCCGGACTCCACCACCAGCCCCGCCTTGGTCCGGCTGCCTTCTCTAATCAGGTGGTGATGCACAGCCGAGGTCGCCAACAACGACGGGATGGGTATACGGTCTCTCCCTGCTCCCCGGTCGGAAAGGATCAGGATTCCGGCGCCCTTCTCGATGGCCTCAGATGCCTGCTTGCATAAGTCGTCCAGCGCCTTCTCCAATGCGCCCTTGCCTGATTGAGCGTCGAACAGGGTCGAAAGGGTGACGGACCGGATGTCTCCCGCCTCGATGTTCCTGATTTTCTCCAGCTCTTCGTTGGTGATGATGGGCTCTTTCAGCTTGAGCTGATGGGCGTGTTTCGGCGTCTCCTCGAACAGGTTTTGCTCTGATCCTATGAAACTCTCCGTCGAGGTGACCAACTCTTCCCGTATGGCGTCCAGGGGCGGGTTGGTGACTTGTGCGAAAAGCTGCTTGAAGTAGCTGAACACCAACTGGGGCCGCTCCGACAACACGGCGAGAGGGGCGTCGTTTCCCATGGAACCGATGGGCTCGCCGCCCGTCTCTGCCATGGGCTGGAGAATCATCCGCAGGTCTTCCAGTGTATAGCCGAACAGTTGCTGCCGCTCGAGGAGAGTGGCGAAGTCCGTCCCGTGAACGTGTTGGGGTTCGGGGAGTTGGTCCAGGTGGACAGCGTTTTCCTTGAGCCATTCGCCGTAGGGATGGCTCCGGGACACCAGGCCCTTGATTTCCTCGTCGCCGATGATGCGTCCCTGAGATGGGTCTATGTAGAACATGCGGCCGGGTTGGAGACGGGCCTTGAAAAGGACGTCCTCGGGCGGTATGTCCAGGACCCCCGTCTCGGAGGCCATGACCAGCACGTCGTCTTTCGTGACAAGGTAGCGAAAGGGCCTCAGGCCGTTGCGGTCCAGAATGGCCCCCACGCTGGTGCCGTCGGTGAAGGCCAGAAGCGCCGGGCCGTCCCAAGGCTCCATCATGCAGGAGTGGTACTCGTAGAAGTCCCTCTTTTCTTGGGACATTTCGATGTGGTCGCCCCATGCCTCGGGGACCAGCATCATCATACAGTGGGCCAGCGGCCTGCCAGTGTTTAGCAGCAGCTCCAGAGCATTGTCTATGCAGGCGGTGTCGCTCTGGCCCGCCTCGATTATGGGGAAGAGCTTCTCCATGTCGTCACCGAACAGTTCGGACTCGAACATGGACTCTCGCGCATACATCCAGTTGATGTTGCCGCGGAGGGTGTTGATTTCGCCGTTGTGTATGAGGTAGCGGTAGGGGTGGGCCAGGCGCCAGGAACCGAGGGTGTTGGTGGAGAAGCGGGAGTGGACCATGGCGAAATAGGTCACCATGTCCGGGTCTGCCAAGTCCGTATAGAACCCCGAAATCTGGTGGGCCATAACCAGCCCTTTGAACACTATGCGGTTGGTGAACAGGCTGGGGATGTAGAAGGTGGCGACGTCCTCGATTCCCGAGGAAGCCACGGCCTTCTCTGCCACCCTGCGAATGACGTAGAGCTTCCGGCCAAGATGGGCCTCGTCCTTGATGTCGGGGCCTTTGCCCACGAACAACTGCCGAATCACCGGCATGACGGCCCTGGCGTCGTCGCCGATGGCGTCGGGGTCCACGGGCACGTCACGCCAGCCCAACACTTCCTGTCCCTCGTCAACTACGGTCTGTTCAAGAATGGTTTCACAGGTCTTCCGCTCGTGGGGGTCCTGGGGAAGGAATACCATCGCCACGCCGTATTCACCCTGAGGCGGAAGGGATATGCCGAGCTTGGCGCACTCCTTCTGGAAGAACCGGTCGGGCATCTGGATGAGAATTCCGGCCCCGTCGCCGGTGTTGGGGTCTCGGCCGCAGGCTCCCCGGTGGCCGAGATTCACCAGCGTCTCGATGCCCTTTTCGATGATGTCGTGGGACTTTACGCCCTTGATGTTGGCGACCACACCGACGCCGCAAGCGTCATGCTCAAAAGCGGGGTCGTAAAGCCCTATTTTTGATGTGGGCAACCGCCTGACCACCGGAAGTCCTCCCGAAATCCCTGGCTACGGACGGGATATAGGTTGTAGGCGTAGGTTGGAGTGAGAGTCATGCCGAAAGACGCAACGCCCCGGAGCCCGACCTGCGACGGGAAAAAGATATTATACAGGCGAACAAGCCGTATGTGTACCCCTTCCGTGAAATTCATCACTAACTGGACGCATTTCACGCCCGCAGACTCCCACTCCCTCCCCACTAAAGGGGATCGGAAAGGCGACGGAACGCTTGTCCTTGCACGACTGAAACGACCCTCTGTAGAATCAGCCCACACCGAGCGCAGAGGTTCCTATGAGTCTCCAAGATACACCCTTCTCTCCCATGGACTTCTCCAGGATGGTCGATTCCGACGACGCATACTTCTACCAAGTCCCCCGCCTCGTCGTTCACATAGACGACCAGGCCATAGAGACCGTGGGAGGGCTGTTCCGTGAGGAGATCCCGCCGGACTCGCGGGTGTTGGACCTGCTGAGCAGCTGGAGGTCACACTGGCCCAAGGGACACCCCAAGAAGAGCATGACAGGCCTGGGCCTAAACAGCGTGGAGATGGCCGACAACCCGGACCTGGACGACTACGTGGTGCACGATGTGAACCGCCGCCCTGTTCTCCCCTTCGATGACGAGTCCTTCGACGCTGCTGTAATCACCGTGTCCATTCAATATCTTACCCAGCCCGTGGAGGTGTTCCGGGAGGTGAACCGGACTCTCACGCCCGGAGGGCCCTTTCTGGTGATCTTTTCAAACCGGATGTTCTTCCAGAAAGCCGTGCGCATCTGGACCATGAGCAACGACGGACAGCGAGCAGGACTGGTACGGGAATACTTCAAGCTGGCGGGAAACTTCGAGGACATGCGGACGGGGTTCGCCAACCCTGAGACCAGTCCGCCCGGAGATCCCATCTACGTGGTCATGGGCAAGAAGGCTAAGCCATAGGCCAGCCGCGCCTATCCGCCCCCATCCTAGCCTTCCCCCCGAGGGGGAAGGGACAGATTATCGCCCTCTCCTTCCGGGAGAGGGTCGGGCCGAGGGCCTGGCCTACAGGGTCTTGGTCATCCGGACGTGCTCTATGCCCGCTTCCTGGAAGGTGCCGCCCTCTTCCTGGTAGCCGTGGGCGGCGTAGAAGTCCTTGACGTAGGTCTGGGCGTGAAGAACGGCGTCTCGAACTTCGTGCTGCTGGGCGAAGGCCTCCAGGATTGCTAGAATCCTGGCCCCAATCCCCTGACGCCGCCGCTCCGGGACAACGGCCATCCGCCCAATGCGGGCGATTGTCGGCCCCGGCTCCGGAGTGTTGCCGGCGGTCATCACCAGCCGCCCGGTCCCCACTACCGTCCCGTCGAGCACGGCGATAGCGTGGGTGGCCCTGGCGTCCAGTTCATCCAGCTCTTCCTCGACGGATATGCCCTGCTCTTCCACGAACACTGAGACGCGGAGGTCGAAGGAAGCTTGCCGTTCCGCGGGGGTCTCCGTCAGTTTGACTGTCAGTCCATCCATGGCACTCGTTCCTCGAGCGAGGCTAGAAAACTATGACGCCCCGGCCTATACCGCCGGAGTTCAGGTCATCGTAGGCCTTGTTCACATCGTCCAGCTTGTACCGGCGGGTTATCATCCCGTCAATGTCCAGCTTCCGTGAGCGGTACATGTCCACAATGCGGGGCATGTCCACGTGGCACCGGGCAGAGCCGTAGTAGGAGCCCTTCAATATCTTCTCTTGTCGCACCAGAGCCACAGGGTCGATGGAGGCGTTGTCTCCCATGGGGGCTATGCCCACGATAACCACGGTGCCGCCCTTACGTGCCGCCGCAAAGGCCGTCTCCGTCGTCTCGGAACCACCGAACACCTCGAAGGCGTAGTCGGCCCCGCCGCCGGTCAACTCCCGCACCTGGGCCGCCGCGTCCTCGTGGGAGGCGTTCACGGTGTGGGTGGCGCCGAACTTGGAGGCGAACTCAAGGGCGCTGTCGCTAACGTCCACCGCCACGATCTGGGACGCGTTGGCCACCCTGGCCCCCTGAATCACGTTCAGCCCCACGCCGCCGCAGCCGACTACGGCCACCGTGCTTCCGGGGACTATCTCTGCAGTGTAGATGGCCGAGCCCACGCCGGTGGTGACGCAGCACCCGATGAGGGCCGCCACCTCCAGCGGGACGTCCTCATCAATCGGTATGCAGGCGGACTCCGGAGTCACCAGTTCCTCGGCGAAGCAGGCCAGCTTGGCAAAGTGGGTGATGCTCTGGTCTCCCTTGTGGAGCCTGGTGGTCCCGTCGTACATGGTGCCCACGGTGGCTCCGTGCGTGTCGCACAGATTGGGGCGTCCGACTGCGCAGAAGTGGCACCGGCCGCAGTTGGGGACAAAGGACAGGATTATCCGGTCTCCCGGCTTTACCCGGGTGACTCCGTCTCCCACTTCTGTTATCACGCCCGACCCCTCGTGCCCCAGCACGGTGGGCAGGGGATGGCGCGCCTCGCCGGCCATGAAGTGGTAATCGCTGCGGCATATCCCCGCAGCCCCTGTCCTCACCCGGACCTCTCCGGCCTTGGGCGGGTCCAATTCCAAGTCTTCAACCACGAGGGGAGTGTTGTAATCGTAGAGCACCGCAGCTTTCATCCGAGCCTCCAGCTAACTTGGCGCCTCTGAGGAAACGCGTTCCAAGCGGGATGCCTAATCATGCCTTGCAGCCCTAAGCCTGTCAACTTTGGCGGGGTCTTGGTTGAGTGGTGGGGGCTATACGTAACGTACAGGGAACTTTTCGGAGGGACATTTCACTATAGCCGGGTGGAGCCAGCCGTAACACCTGCCCAGAACTGTACCAATAGGGTCGTAACGAACTCTACTGTCTAACGAGGCCGAACAGATGGCGGTTGAGAGGGTATGAAGGCGTCGTCGGAGCCGTCGTCGGGCGTGAGGTCGTCGTATGCCCCTATCTCGCGGTAGTAATCCGTGAGGCCGTTGATATTTTCTATCCTACTGTCTGCAAACAAGTCGGACGCGGCGGCGTCCGTAATACGTGTCCTCAGATCGGCGAGGGTCTGAGAGTACTCGGGATCGTCAATGTCCGTGCCGTACCGCACCGCGTTGACTGCCCCCTCATCGTCCATCTGCAAATCCCATTGCTCTACTGCCTGCCACGCCTCGATTGCTATATCGTGGTGCGCTCCCATCGGCGCAAGGAAGACCACGCCCGAACGGCCTTCCAGTAGTTCCACGAGGACGCTCTGAGGTTCTGACAACCGCTTGTCAAGCATTTGCTCGTACTCAGACTCCGTTGGCAACGGTCCGGAACCGGACTTGCCAGCCGCGTACGAGCGTTTGAAGAGGTCATATGAATGCGATTCAGCGAAGATTAGGTGATAGGCTACGGTTACATTACCGGGGCCCGATCCGAGGGCGTAACGGCTGACAGCGTAGTCAGCGTAGCAAGTCATCTTGAGTATTTCGTCGGAGAAGCCCCCGCGCCAGATCGGCAGGTACTTTGCCCTCATGAAAGGCTTGTTACGGGGAGCCACACTATCGATGTAGGCCATGAACTCGGCCTCTAGTTCGGGTGGTGAAGGAAGAGGTTCGTCGTCGTCCATGCCCAGCCAGAAACGGATCGACTCCTCACGTTGGGAGAGCGTCCTGGCAACGCCCCGCCAATGGCATCGTACGGAACCCGGCTCCACCGTCCCCTCGAACGCTATGTGAACCGGCGACACCCCCAACAGATACAGGCCCTTCTCAATGACGTCCTCGACACTTGACGCCGCTCTGTCTCCCTCGTGCATAGCTGGGGTAAAGATCGCGAAATCGCGCACGTTCCTGGGGGAGCAGGGACTGTCCGGATGTTCTGAGCAAGTCTGCTCAATGTCTCGCTGAACGAAAGACTCTTCACCGTTCAGGCAGGCGGCAATCGACAGCGACACAACAAGCGATAGCACGAATGGGGTGATCGAGGTCAACGGTTTGAAGATGCTCCTAACGACAATCGAAAAAGTGTTGGGCATCGCCTCTGTCCGGGTTTGGTCTGGCCAGAGTCTACCACAAATGTCACCAGTGGCAGGGGCCGCTTGAGACCTAACCGTCAGTGCCTACGATCACCCCTGAGACTAAGGAGCGACAGTGTGTGGCCCAACTAGCCAATGAGCCCGCTGGCAGTTCCACTGTGGTGAGAAGCCCTAAGCCATGTCTGGCAAGCCCCGAATCTCAGATGAGGTCGTGCAGGTACCGATGGAGCAGGAACTTGATTAAGGCTAGGAGCAAGACGGCGCCGATGATGATCGGGATGGTGAACGGGTCCAGGTCCTTGGTGGCTATTCCCAGCACCGTCCCGGCGGCTGGCGCGTCTATATACGTCCTTGACGACACGATGATCGTTCATCCCCTGTCCTGGCTAGTGAATTAACGCTCATAAGGGCAAGTTGGGATGGAGACCCCATGTACGAACGGTCCGTTGCTGAATCCGGAATTCGGATGGCCCTGTTCTCTCGGGCTGATCTCTAAGGTGGGGCCGAGAGTAAGCGGTTCACCGTCAGTCCACAACGTCAAAGGCGTGAGAAGGAGCTCAGCCCTTATTGGACTCTGCGGGATTCGGCATCGCCGTGGGCGATTATGGCAGTATTAACGAAAGGTCACAAGATGTTATAAAAAATCGCCGAAAAGGTTATGGATAGGTTACACCCATGTGGTTAAATGCGCAGGTATGCACTCGTCCACTGTCAACGTCGGCTTGGTTGCGGACCGTGACTGACTGCTGGGCGTGAAGGACGCGCTTCGAGGCAGAGCGCCGCTCAACCGGTCGGAGGACACTGCCGTCACAAAATGTGACGGCGTCAGGCCGGTCGGCCTATCGAACCTGCGATGGCTATTCACCTCAAGCGACGGTTTGACCGGGCAGATAGCGGAGACGGGGCTAGCGTCATGAAACTCGCAAGGATATTCGTCGCACTCACAGCCGCCCTGTTCATGTCGCTCATAAGCGCTGACGGAGCGGGCCAGGTGAACCCGGCCCATGCGCAGACGATCAGCGACCGGGACGCGCTGGTCGCCCTCTACAACGCCACGGACGGCGACAACTGGACCAACAAAAGGAACTGGCTGAGCGATAAGCCTATAGACCGATGGTACGGCGTCTGGACGGACGCCGATGGCAAGGTTTTTGTCTTAGACCTCTTCAACAACCAGTTGACCGGGCAGATACCGCCCGAGCTTGGCAGCCTCACCGGCCTGCGAACCCTGAGCCTCTCAACCAACCAGTTGACCGGACAGATACCGCCCGAACTTGGCATCCTGTCCAGTTTGACAAGGCTGTACCTGGGCGGGAATCAGTTGAGTGGAGAGATACCCCCTGAGCTCGGCAAACTCTCCAATCTGACAGAGCTGAACCTGAGCGGGAATCAGTTGAGCGGGGAGATACCTGCTGAACTCGGCAGCCTCACCAATCTGACGGCGCTGAACCTTAGCGGGAATCAGTTGAGCGGAGAGATACCGCCCGAGCTCGTCGGACTCACCAATCTGACGGCGCTGTACCTCGGCGGGAATCAGTCGACGCTCTGTCTTTCAGAAGCGTTAAACGTGCTGCGACGTCGTGTGCGCGAAACCGACGTCGACAGTCTGCCGGATTGTATGAGGGGTGTGCCAGAGGTCGTACTCGCCGCGAACGACGACCCTTTAATCTACAACGACAACGTATTTGTTCTGCCGGTTGCGGAGGATTTTGCTGCCGGCCCACCGCCGCTGAGGAACTATGCGGCGCGTTTCTACAAATATTTTCGGGATGACTTTGATTTTCTAATATTCGTGCTTAATGTGCACTCGTTTAATTATGGGTTTGGTGACCAATATGGGTATCTCGGTGTATACCATCATGTAAAGAACGACGTGAGAGGGATTGGTGACAACTATTATTCCAATAATAGTGAATGGGGATCGGCAGGTGGGCTCCAGGGAGCAATTGAGATACTAAAAGCGTATGAGATATTTAGTACCCTATTGCTGCATGAGATTGTGCATCGATGGGCAAACCACATTATGCCATCAATGGATGAGTTTATTGGCCGACATTGGGGGTTCAGCAGCGCGAATGGACTATTGGGAGGATTTGACATTGCCGACTTCGTGGACCATGGCGGCGGTCGGTATTCGGCTGGTAAATTCAGTGAGGTCACCGCTACCGATGACGACCCGAAGCCCTATAGCCTCATCGAGCTGTACCTGGCGGGCCTCATACCTCCGGAGGAGGTCCCTGACTTGTGGGTGGCGGAAGACGGCAAATGGCTCGACGAATCCGCCGCCGACGGGGATAGGTTATTTGCCGCAAGCAAGGTCAGGACGTATACCATCGAAGACATTATCAGGCAGCACGGCAGGCGGGTTCCCGGCCCCTCCCAGTCCCAAAAGGACTTTCGGGCGGCGGTCATTCTGCTGGTCGACGAGGACCGCCCGCTCTATTATTGGCAATTGGACTTGGTGAGCAGGGACATAACTTTGTTCAACCACGCAGGCGCGGACAGATTAGACAAATACAACTTCTACGAAGCAACGGGCGGACGGGCGACGATCACCATGGACGGCCTGTCCCAGTCCCTGAATGCCTCCGGCCCCGCGAGGCTGCCGGGCGTACCCGCGGGACTGACGGCAACGGAGAACGTCTTGTTTGGAATCGAGCTTTCATGGAGCGAACCCGCGAGCGACGGTGGCTTAGGCGTCACCGCTTACGATCTGCGCCATATCGAGACATCCGCCGACGAGACGGCGGCCTCGAACTGGACCGTGGTCGAAGACGTGTGGACGATTGGCGGCGGCGCGCTGCAACACACGCCCAGCGGTCTCACCGCCGGGACGCAGTATGACTTCCAGGTTCGGGCCGTAAACGGCCGGGGCGCCGGTCCCTGGTCGGCAACGGCCGTCGGAACTCCGTCCCAGCCAAGCGATTGCATCCCGGCGGAGCTGAGAACCGCCCAGAACAACGACCTGGACGAACTCGGTCTTCCTTTCTGTGACGTAGTGCTGAGTGGCCTGGCTGTCAGTCCGGGTTCGCTGGCGCCGGCGTTTGACCCGTATCGGACCGAGTACAGCGCGTCGGTGGGCCTGTCGCCGGTCACGGTTACGGTGACGCCCACGAACGACCATAATGCGACGTTTCAGTTTCTCGATAATATCGATGTCGTACTCGCGGATGCCGACAACTCGCTGGCAGGCTTCCAGGTCGAATTCGGCGGCCGCGTTCCCGCGGTCAAGATAAAGGTCGTGTCGATGGACACTCAGGCGGCCCACACGTACGTCGTTACGGACCTGGGTAATCGGTATGACACCGACGGCGACCGCGTCATACAGCGTGATGAGGCCCTTGCGGCCGTCGCGGACTATTTCAGAAACCGGATAACTAGGGAAGAGGTCTTAGAGGTCGTCAACCTGTATTTCTCCGGTTGATTCGCCTTTCGCGACTGTAGGACCTTAACCTCGGTTTCTTGTTCCATACCTGAATGAAACGAGTTTGACAAGTATCTTGAAATGGAGTATCACTTCCTTTGAGCAGGTGACAGGCCTCTGTTGGGCCGAAGACTATTGAAATAGGAGCTAGTGAGGCAAAATGGAATCGAACGGTAGGGCCTACCCAAAGCCCACACACGGTCGCATCAGTATGAACATTCGCTGGTTCGTCACCATCGTTTTGGCGCTCACCACCTTCGTGGTCATTGGTGGTTGTGGGTCCGATCCCACGCCGACTCCCACCCCCGCACCTACGGCGACACCGACTGCCACGCCAACGCCTGAGCCGACTCCAACCCCGCCGCCTGAGCCAACAGCCTCCCTGGCAGACCTGTTCCTTACAGATGCGACACTGGGCAGCGAGGTGATGTCCCGCCTCTCGAAGGCTGAGACGGACTGCGTCCGCGCAGCGCTCGGAGACCAGGTGTACGCAGCCGTGCTGGGGCTCCCGATGACGACATTGGTCAGGGAAAGTGGGGCCGGAGGCGCCGGTTCATTCCTGCGCTGTCTGACCGAAGACAACCTGGTGCTCATGGCCGAGGTGCTTATAGACTCCCATCACGGGAGAACCGACATTGAAGCGCGGGAGTGCAGGATCGCCGCAGCGCGGGCGAACCCTGACGTGGTCCGCATCAGGTTCGCGTTGCTGCGCTCGGAGATGGGGACGCTCGACGCTGAGTCGCTGTTGTCCTCTGCCAGGGAGCAATTCGACTGCCTAAACGCAGTGGACCAAGCGAACCTCCTCGTCCGCCTTACGACGACGCTGGACGAGGATGACACTTTCACCGGGCAGGATGTCGTCGAGATGCTCTCCGAAGGAGAGGCGTCTTGCATACGCGAAGGGGTCGGCGAGGAGCAGTTTGACAGGTTCCTCAATGCCACGGTGACGGCCGCGTTCGGACCTGCGGTTTCCCTGCTCGACTGCCTCACGCTGGAAAGCAAGACCGCGCTATTCGCCACGTTTACCGCATCGAGAGTCGAAGGGTTACGTGAAGAGGCGGCGGTCTGCATGGCCAATCTCGTCGCGGACAGCCCCAACATCCTGGCCCTCGGGTTCGGGACCCTCGATGTGGACCAGATGGACGAGAATGAACTCGCTCGCCTTGGAGACGAAGCCGCCAAGTTCTTCGACTGCCTCGATTCTGAAGAGGTCATCCAGGTGTTGACGTTGCCCGCAGTCGTTGAGCAGTAGAACAACCGTAAGGTAGACGGCAAGTACGAAATCGGTCTCACGGCTTTGCCGGGAGAGGCGGTCACCCACAATGGCAAGCTCTCGGCTCCAAAGAGCGCGGGGCCTTCCTGGCCATGTGGCACAAGTTATTGTGAGGGAGCGAGCCTTTCCTGGGCAGATCGAGACTGATGAGGCTTGCTGGGCCGTCTGACGGACGCCTTAGATAGGGATCTCCGGGCGAGAAGTTCGCGATTCAGCCTTGTTAGGCCCGCTTTTTGGCTTCCTTACGTCACTTCCCTTGTCGAGGCCAGCGAAGAATGGCTTGATCAGCGAGAGCCTCTGTCCTATCGATGATTTGCTGCGGCGCCCATGTTGGATGCTGGTCAAGGACTTCCCTAGTGGTTCTGTAGATCGTCTCGTTCCGGAGTCGGTTACGGGCCTCGTCCCAGTTCGCAGCCCCTTTGGTAGAATTGTCAGGCTGGCTAAGCGGCACAAGATTCCCAAGCAGGTTGAGGAGCCTCAGCCTCTCCTCATCATCGGCGGGAAACTCATTACCCCAAGAGCCCTTGAGAGATTGTGGGGCTAGGTGATCTACCGTAATGCCGGTTAGCTGCTCCCGAGTGAGCGGATTCGTGCGATGAGCTGCGATCTCGAGCTCAGACAAGACATACCCGTCAAGACGGCGTCCATAAAACGGTTTGGTCAAGATGTCGCGTTGGACCTGCTCGTCATCTGGAAAGTCGATGGTACGCGTTTGAAGATCTGACACAAGTGCTACCGGGTTGCCACGGTTCTTACGCCAAAGGCCCTTAAACAGTGCATGGAGTCCAGTAGGCTCACGTCCTGAGAAAGCTCTCCTAACCAAGAATGACTCTACAATGTGGAGGCACCCTGCGGCGTCAGCCGCATTTAGAGTGCCTAATCGTTGAGCCCTGAGCAACTGGATCAGGAACGCGTAGGTCACGCGAGGTGCTGGCATCCGGGCAAGGCGCTCGACACAGACCTCAATCTCCGGTGTGGCAGGGTACTTTGCCCCAGCTGACAGAGCGTTATACTCAGGAACGAATCGACTAAGATCATCGATGATGAGCTCAGCGGTCGTAGCTACTTCGTCGTCATCTCTAATGGTCGTGTCCCAGTGGTGGCTCAGCACGCTGAAGGCCCCAGCAGAGGTGGCATTGTCGTCGATCGTAAGTGTAAATGGGTAGTAGTAGTTATCAAGTTGCTGTCGATCTTCGAATGACTTTTCGAAGGGCTCCCAATGCCCAGCATATAAGCGCATCGCAGTAGCAGCATCGGCCGAGAGCCGCCGAAATATCTCGTTCTTCACTAGATCACCGACCGTCAATACTTGGCCCTTTCGGTTTAGACGATCGAATACCTCGTTAGGTTGATGTCGCTCAGCAATATTGATAGCTGCGATCTCGATCTTGTCAACGACTGTCCGCTCAAGGGCTTTCAGTGATTCGCCGCAAAAACCGTTCTCGCTCTCACATCGGGCACGCACCTCAGTTTGCGCTCGCTCAAGTGCTGCTGACATCTTTCCCGGCCTAAAACTCCCCCCGAGTGGCACATCCCAGCCGACTTTCAACTTCCGACACAGTGAGACAAACTCGGGAGTGTCTGGGATCGTGGGGAAAAAGCGAGGCTTACCCTTGGTAGTCGTTCGCGTGGACATCAGGAACGTCTCTGCAACCGCCGTTGCTTCGTTTGGATGCCCGTGTTCTTGCCATTCAAGTGCGATGGCCAGGAGCGCAAGGAATAATGTAGCGATCCGTTGCTGGCCATCCAAGACAAGAAATTGCTCGAGAACGCCTGCGCTAGGATCGCTGGGTCCTTCGTGCTTCAATATGATCGCACCTAAAAACAGTGCCTCTGAATCCCCCTCTTCAACCAGCCTAACGTCCTCCCAGAAATCATCAAAATTCCTTCGATCCCACGAAAAGCGCCGCTGGTAGAGGGGTGCCGACAGCCGTCTCTCAACCTCGAACACACTCCGCACGCTAACGCAGCTATCTTGTTGTCTTGCAAGTGTCACCGGTGAGCCCCTCCTCTTTCAATGAATCCAAGACGCGCAAAGCCCCACCTGACTTGGACTTGACCACGAGCATAACATCCTATGTCAACTCGCGAACAACGTGTTTACTTACATTCATTCATTGCGAATGTATCTCCGCGGCTCGCGCTAAGGACATACGGACATACGGCTGACTAGCTCCCGTCTCTCCATCCCTCTACGGTCAGTTCGCAACTAAGAAAGTTTGTGTTTGTCAGCACAGGTGGGCTTGCATGGAATCGAACGGGAAGCCAGTGTATCATGGAGATACGCCGATATAGCCCATTAGCTCGATGGACCTATGAGGGACAATGAGGGTGCATCGACTCACCGGGAGGTCAGGGATGGCTGCCAATGCATACGTGCTAATAACTTGTGAACCCGTCAGGACGGCGGAAATAGCCCAGAAGCTCCGGGGCATCAGGGGCGCCATCGTACGAGAGGTGCTTGGCCCCTACGACTTCGTAGTGGAGCTGGAGGCGGACACCGACGAGGACCTCACCGCCCAGCTTCGCCACAACATACGCACCATCACCGGAGTGACCGGCACAGTCACCTGCGTCTGGTTGTGACCCCTACTCTTCGAACCGCTTGAACACCAGGCAGGCGTTCTGTCCGCCGAATCCGAAAGCGTTGGACAGCGCCACCCGCACGTCCAGCTTCCTGGACTGGTTGGGTATGTAGTCCAGGTCGCATTCCGGGTCGGGGAACTCGTAGTTAATGGTCGGGTGCGCCTGACCGTCGGTTATGGCTTTCACACAAGGCACGGCTTCCAAAGCGCCTGCGGCTCCCAGCGAGTGTCCGGTCATTGACTTGGTGGAGCTTACGGGTATCTTGTATGCCTGCTCCCCGAACAGGGCTTTGATGGCATTGGTCTCCGCAGCGTCGTTCAGGGGCGTCGAGGTTCCGTGAGCGTTGATGTAGTCCACCTCGTCCAGTGAGGCTCCGGCGTCGTCCAGAGCACTCTTCATGGCCAGAATGGTGCTGTCGCCCGACTCCTCAGGGTGGACAGGGTGGTAGGCGTCAGAGGAGCAGCCGAATCCCGCCAGCTCGCACAGGATCAGGGCGTTTCGCGCCTGGGCGTGTTCCAGGGACTCCACGACCAGGACAACAGCCCCCTCCGCGGGAACGAACCCGTCCCTCTTGGCGTCGAAGGGCCTGCTGGCCCGCTGGGGTTCGTCGTTGCTGACGCTAAGCGCCTTCATTACGCAAAATCCGCCCAGGCCAAGCTGGCTTATTCCCGCCTCGGCTCCTCCCGTGAATATGACGTCGGCAGTCCCTCTGCGCACCGCTTCCAGGGCCTCGCCCATCGCCTGGTTGGAGGCAGCACAAGCCGTGATGGCCGTCGAGTTGTACCCCTTGGCGCCGAGGACGCGGCTCAGGTTGCCTGCCGCCATGTTGGGCAGCACCAGTGGGAAGAAGAAGGGCGACATTCTCATTCCGCCCTTTTCCACTACCACACGCGCCCCCGCTTCCATTTCCGGGAAGCCTCCGTTTCCGTTCCCCAGAATCACACCCACTTTGTGCCGGTCTTCTTTGGACATGTCCAGACCGGAGTCCTCAGCCGCCATGAGACCGGCGGCCACGGCCAGTTGGGAGAAACGGGCCATTCGGCGGGCTTCCTTGGAAGTCACGTACTGGGCAGGGTCGAAGTCCTTCACCTCACCGGCTATGCGGCAAGAGTATCCGGTGGGGTCGCAGAGGGTCATGTCGCCGATTCCCGACTTGCCAGCCAGCAGGTTCGACCAGTACTCGTCCACGGTCATCCCAAGGGGAGTCATCGCGCCCATGCCCGTAACCACCACTCTGCGCCTATCCATCCATCTCCTCTCGTCCTGTCAAAGGGCGCTATGCCCTGGACCAATTCTCTACGTATAGAGTTCCGGCTCTATCCCCAGGACCGCTTCCCTTACTTCCGCAGCAATAAACAGGGACCCGGTGGCCAGCACAATGTCGTCGTCCCCGGCCATAGCTCTGGCTTGCTCCAGCGCCTGACCCACGTCGGGTGCAACGACGGCTTCAGTGCCGTTCGTGCGGAAGGCCTCGGCCACTTCTTCGGCGTCGGCTGCTCTGGGATGCCTCGATCGGGCAACTACCGCCGTCTTAGTCATTCCGGCCAACTCTGCCACTATGCCGCCCATGTTCTTGTCCGCCGACACTCCCGCCACCATGATCACGTGCGAATAGTCCAGGTATTCGGGAAGAGTGGCCTTGAGCTTGGCCGCCGAGTATGGGTTGTGGCTGCCGTCGCAGACGATTCTCGGACTGCCCGGCAACACTTCCATACGGCAGGGCCATGACACGGTGCGGAACCCTTCCTTCATCGCCTCTTCAGTTATCTCCAGGCCCCGTTCAGCAGCCGCCTCCAATACCCCGACCGCCACCGCCCCGTTCTCCATCTGGAAGTCACCGAGCAATGGTGTCCACAAGTCGTAAGACCCTGAACGTCCATGCACGGTGAAGCTCTGCCCTCCCTGGCCCTTGGAGCCCGGCGTCCAACGTACGTCTTTGCCTACGACGACCAGTTCGGCTTCCTTCTCATCGGCGACGGACCTGATGACGCCCATTGCCTCCGGATGTTGGGGCGCGCTGACCACCGTCGTTCCGGGCTTGATTATACCTGCTTTCTCGTTGGCGATGCTCTCAAGAGAGTCGCCCAGAATGGACGTATGGTCCAGGCTTATGGACGTGATGGCGCATGCCTTCAACGCCGGGGGCTGAATGACGTTGGTGGTATCGAGCCTGCCCCCAAGGCCCACTTCCAATACCTGCACGTCCGCACGTTCGCTGAAGTGGAGGAAGGCCATGGCCGTCAGGGCCTCGAACATGGTGGCTCCTCCGAGCGCGGCTTGTTCGGTGACCCAGGTGATATCGGGCCACACTCTCTCCACCAGCGACGCAAACTCGTCGGGGCTTACAGGCTCCCCGTCCAGTCGTATGCGCTCCCTGAAGGTATGTATGTGGGGCGATGAGTAGAATCCGGTGTGGTATCCGGCGCTGACCAGGACCGAGGAGCACAGGGCGGCGGTGCTGCCTTTTCCCTTGGTGCCAGTGATGTGGAGCGCCGGCGTCCGGCTCTGAGGGTTTCCCATCCGGTCCAGGATGGCTTCCATTTTGGCCAGGTTGTACCGCTTCCTGAACCTGGTGGCCGACCTCATGCGCTCCAGGTCCACCAGGCCCAGCAGCTTGGTATAAGCCGCCTGATAGTCCATCGGCCTAGTGGTCCCGGATGCGTTTCGGCATCTTGCCCAGGGCCATCTTCAGCCCCTCGAAAGCGCTGATGTCACGGATGTACTCTATGTTTCCCTGGAGCGGCCTTGGGGAGAACCCGAAAACCCTCTCCACAGTGCCCAGTTCAGCTATGTTGTCGAGGCTTACCATGCCTAGCTGTTCGGTGGTCACCGGGGGCCTGGACATGACCTTTTCCATCAACTTGACGGCTGGCCGCATTGCGAACAGCGGGATATGCAGCTTGAGCCTGCGGGCCCTGTAGGTGCGGCATATTGTGTTCACAATGTCGTTGTAAGACAGGTGCTGAGGGCCGCCAATCTCTACCGTCTGTCCCAAGGGGCCCTGCCGCTGGACAGCCAGGGCTACGCACCTGGCCGCCTCATCCACAGCTATAGGTTGGAACCTGTTGCGTCCGCTCCCTGCCACCGTTGCAACAGGAAGGGCTTTGACCAGTCCGGCCAGCGAGTTTACGAACTCGTCTCCGGGACCGAACAGGATGGACGCCCGGATAATGGTGTATGGGACGCCGGACTCCATCACGGCCTGCTCGCCCCTCCATTTGCTGCGCAAGTAAGGAAGCCTGGCGTCGTCCACGGAGCCGATGGCGCCGACGTGGACCAGATGTTTCACTCCCGCCTGTGCGGCGGTGCGGGCCACGTTTCTGGCCCCCCGGTGGTTGATGGCCTCGAAGGTGGCCGACCCTCTCTCCCGAATGACGGCCACCAGGTGGACGACTGCGTCCACGTTGTAGAGGGCGGCGCTTATGGAGTCAGGGTCGCTGATGCTGCCATAATGCACGTCAACGCTGGTCCGTCCGAAGACATCTTCCTTGCCGGGCGTATGGACCAGGCACCGGACCTCGATGCCCAAGTCGTCCAACGCTTTGACTACCTGGCGTCCGAGGAATCCGGTGGCCCCAGTGACGAGAGCAATCAATACCTCATACCCATCCTGCCGATATTTCCTGATTTCAGGCTAGCAAAGGGCTGGATGGGTGTCAACGACGGGGGGTGGGGATGAAGGAGATCCCCTGAATGTCACTGCCACGAAAATAAACTTGTACTGCGTCGTATAGATCGGTTCCCGTATGGGCGACCGGCCAATCGCCCATATTTGTCCACACAGAGTCGTTCGGAAGCATACCTAAGCCTCAGAACCCTTGCGATTAGGCGTGTCGTGCTCGACCAGGGCCCCGACGGCCTTGTCAAAGGTCAGGTCTTGGGAACTAGAGGCAGCCCCCTCCTCTGAGGATTCGGAAGGTGGCCGGAGAGAGCGCGTCCTGAACACGTTCTGCCTCGTCTTCCAATTCTGATATCTCGTCGTCGAACTCCGACATTTTGTCTTCGACGTCCTCCATTTCGGCCTCCAGTCGCAGGAGCTTGACCCGGTCTTCCTCTTCGACAGCTTTCTCCAAGTCTTGAATCAGTTGCAATAAGCCTGTGTCTTTCAGAAACTTTATTGTTGCTTCCCCGTATCTGATTCTGGTCTCGTGGAATTCCTGCAATTCCTCTGGCGGGTTCAACCGCTTTGACTCGGAGACAACATGCTCTATGTAGTAGACGGAAGTGGAAGTAAAGGAAAAGGAATCAGGATAAGAGGAATCGTCCTCGAATTTGTCCTTCATTTCTCCACAGGCAGCCGCGTATTCCTCGACGGTCATTCGAGGGCCGCCTCCGCCTCCACACGCGACCACTGTCGTAATGACAGCCAGCCACAAAGCAATCAAGACTTTGAGCACTGTTTCTCCCTTCCCTAGCGCCGTCTGCCTCTTGTTTTTGAGCGGCTATGCCCTTTGGGGAAAGCGGGGTCGACTATTTTCTATATATCCTGAAGGACCTTTTGCATTTCGTCGTTGAATGTATCCCTGCTCCCCGTGTACATTACGATGCTAGGGCTTCCTGGGCGGAGATAGTCGCTGCACATTGGTGGACGCCAATCTCCCAAGTTATTTCCGGCTCTTCCTTGGCTGATAGTCCCGTTCAATCTCCACCGCGGCCTTGAATGGCGTGTCCCGCTCCGCCCATATTGATTCGATCCTCGGGTGGGGCTTCTTCAGGTACCGTTCTGCGACATTCCCATTGACCTGTCCGACCTTTTGGGCCTGATGCTTAAACACCAGAGGAGAGGCTTTATACAGGATGTCCGCATGTACATGGATAATGGAGTCACGGACTTTCACCATCTTACCTTAAGCGCTAATTGGTTCCGTCTTCACAGTCTTGTCCGTAACGCGTTCCCCAAATCGTTGCCCCATAGCCCGCACTCTCTTCGGCGAGCTCAGGAGAGGCGCACCCCTCTCCCCCCAGGGCGAGGAGACAATGTCCCTTCCCCCTCTGGGGGAAGGTTAGGATGGGGGTAGCATCTGTTTGCCTACGGTTTATCCAGGTAGACCAGGTCCACCGACTCGTCGGGAATGTGCTCCCTCAGCACCAGCAGGTTGTCTCCGTAGTAGAGCGCGTTGGGCATCAGGTCTGCCCTTCGGCCAGAGCTTCCGCGTCGCGGATATAGTCCGCCGTTTCCCGAATGCTCTGGGCTGTCACGTCTGCCGGTTCACAGTCACCATCGTAGAAGCAGTCCCCGTGCAGTTCGGATATTCGAACCACGTAACGGGCCCTCAACGACGCAAGCTCCTCGCTCTCCAGGCTCAAGATTCGGACACCACGCGAGGTCTGACTGGTTCTCCGGGGTTCTCTGCCGGTGCGGGCCAGGATAAGGGCGTCTGTCGCTCGCTTAGTCGCACCCCAGGCTTTTTCCGCAGCGTTGCGGAGCTTGCCTTGCTCAAGCTGTTCTATGGCGTCGTCGTAGAGGACGCGGGCGTCGGCAAAGAGGGCAGTGACTTGTTCTATCTCCAGCATGGTCTCTCCACGAGATGGTGCGTAGATTCAATTCTACCATCCCTATCGAGACGGGCATGTCAGTCCGCCCACAGCCGGGCTGTTAGCGAATCGAAGGACGAGGACCGGCGGGCTAGTTGGGTTGGACGCGCCAGAGGGTGTTGGACTCTGCGGCTGCCACGCCGCCGAACAGGTAGAGGGCGTTCTCGCCGCTCAGGTAGACCGACGCCTGGTTGCTCAGGAGGCCCGGCGCGTGCCCGGAACCCATGTCGGTCCAGCCCTCAGCTACCGAGTAGGCCCAGAGATCGTCCCGTTTACCCTGAGTGCTGAGCCCGCCGAACAGGAAGAGCTTCCCGGATTCGGGGTCACCCGCCATCGAGTAGTTAAAGCGGGGCAGAGGGGCCGGGTCGCCCGGCTCCGTCTCCGTCCAGGCGCCTGAAGCCACGTTGAACTTCCACAAGTCTCCCAGTATGGGCACGGAGTTGGACTGGCCTCCAAACAGTACCAGTTGGCCGGACTCGGCATCAAAGAAGCACTGGTGCAGGCAGCGTTTCACTGGGCGGTCGCCCGACGGCGACAAGTCCGTCCAAGAATCGGTAGCGAGGTCGAAACTCCAGGTGTCGTCGAAACGGCCGGAGTTGGTGAACCCGTGGGAGATGTAAAACAGGTCGTTCTCTGCGTCGTAGCCGGAGCAGCCGCCGTACCGGACTACGGGGAGGTCTCCTTCCGGCTGCAGTTCTTCCCACTGCCCGGACGCAGGGTCATAGGACCAGGTGTCGTTGAAGAAGTTGGGCCCGGCCTGGCCGCTGAAGACGACCATGCGGCTGCGCTTCACGTCGAATACGGTGAGGTGCCCAAAACGGGGCGAAGGACCTTCCGCCTCTATCTCCGTCCACATCCGCGTTTCCAGGTCGAAACTCCAGAGGTCGTTCAAGGCCTGGCCCTTTTCGCGTCCCCCAAAGAGGAGCAGGGTATTGTTGGCTGAGTCGTGGACCAGCGTCGAGTCCTTGCGCGGCGCGGGCATGGGCGCCGACTTGGGGCCTGTGGGCATCACTTCCTCCCAGGCCGGGCCGCCGGTCATGGCGGGCGCCTCGGTGGGAGGTTCCGTGGGCGCCGTGGTTGGTGTTGCTGTCGGTGGGATATCCGTCGGAGTTGGGGTCGGAGTCGGGTCGCGTCCACATGCCGCGATGACTACCACCAGCGCCGCCAATGCGGCGGCCCACATCCCAACTTTCCCCCAGCGGGAAAAGCGGCTGCAGACGCCGACCCTAGCCCTCATCGTCGGCATACTGCTCCTTCAACGACTCTACAACAGCCGGGTCTGCCAGGGTTGTGGTGTCTCCCAGGGCCCTGCCCTCGGCCACGTCCCGTAGAAGGCGGCGCATGATCTTGCCGCTGCGGGTCTTGGGAAGCTCGGCGGTGAAGAATATGTCGTCCGGGCGGGCTATGGCTCCGATCTTGGTGGCCACGTGGCCCTTAAGCTCCCTGATCAAGTCGTCAGAGCCCTGGACGCTCTCTTTCAGTGTAACGAAAGCCACTACGGCTTGCCCCTTGATCTCGTGGTTCTTGCCGATGGAAGCAGCTTCGGCCACGGCTTCATGGTCCACCAGGGCCGACTCCACCTCCATGGTGGAGATGCGGTGGGCGGATACGTTTATCACGTCGTCCACCCGGCCCAAAAGCCAGAAGTAACCCTCGTCGTCCATCCTGGCGCCGTCGCCGGTGAAGTAGATGTTGGGGTACCGGGACCAGTATTGCTCAACGTAGCGGTCGGGGTCGCCGTAAATCGTGCGCAGCATGGACGGCCAGGGCCGCTTGAGCACCAGGTATCCGCCCTGGTTCGGGCCGACAGGGTCCCCCTTCTCGTCCACAATCTCCGCTTCGACCCCCGGGAAGGGCTTCGAGGCCGAGCCGGGCTTAAGCGTGGTGATTCCTGGCAGAGGCGTTATGAGAATCATCCCAGTCTCGGTCTGCCACCATGTGTCCACGATGGGGCAGCGGCCTCCGCCGATGTTCTCGTGATACCACATCCACGCCTCCGGGTTGATGGGTTCTCCGACGCTGCCTAGCAGGCGCAAGGAGGTGAGGTCGTGCTTCTGCGGGTACTCCTCGCCCCAGCGCATGAAGCTCCGGATGGCCGTGGGCGCCGTGTAGCAGATGGTGGCGCCGTACTTCTCGATGATGGCCCAGAAGCGGTCCCGGTCGGGATAGTCGGGAGAACCCTCGTACATTATCGACGTGGCGCCGTTGGCCAGCGGCCCGTAGACAATGTAGCTGTGACCGGTTATCCAGCCGATGTCGGCGGTGCACCAATATACGTCGTCTTCTTTGAGGTCGAAGACCCACTTGGTCGTGGCGTAGGTGCCCATCAGGTAACCGGCGGTGGTGTGGACTATGCCCTTGGGCTTGCCCGTGGTGCCGCTGGTGTAGAGAAGGAATAGAAGGTCCTCGGAGTCCATCGGCTCGGCGTCGCACTTAAGGGGCTGGTCGGCCACCAGGTCATGCCACCATACGTCCCGGCCATCCACCATCTGGTCGTCGGCAGTCCCAGTGCGCCTGACCACCACCACGTGCTCCACGGTGGGAGTTCCCTCCAGGGACTCGTCGGCGTTTTTCTTCAGGGGAATGACGTTGCCCCGCCGGTAGCCTCCGTCCGACGTGATGAGAGCCTTGGCCTGGGAGTCGTTGATGCGGTCCCGCAGGGACTCGGAACTGAATCCTCCAAAGACGATGCTGTGGGGGGCGCCAATGCGCGCGCAGGCCAGCATGGCGATGGCCAGCTCTGGGACCATGGGCAGATATATGGTGACCCGGTCGCCCTTCTGGATTCCCAGGCTCTTGAGGCCGTTGGCGAACTTGCACACTTCACGGTACAGGTCCCAATAGGTGTAGACCTGCCAGTCCCCCGGCTCCCCTTCCCAGATTATGGCCGCCTTGTTTCGGCGCGCGGTGGTCAGGTGACGGTCAAGGCAGTTGTATGCAACGTTGATTTGGCCGCCCTGAAACCACTTGACGTTGGGTGGGTCCCAGTCCAAGACCTGGTCCCATTTCTTGAACCAGTCCAACTCCTCGGCGAACCTGGCCCAGAAACCCTCGAAGTCGGCCTCCGCCTCGTCGTAGACGTCCGTCGTCTTGACGGTGGCTGCGCCGGCAAAGCCCTCCGGGGGAGGAAAGCGCCTGTCCTCCTGAAGCAGTGCATCGATGCCGCCTGTGCTCTCGACCATGGGCGCCCTCCTTAGTCAAACGGAGCTTTTTCAGCTTGAGGTTCACGGAATTATTAGCACAACGCCCCCGACTTGTAAACGACCGGCCCCTACGAGGATTCCAACGAGGGAGTAATATTACCTCCCACTCACAGGGGGAGGGTTAGGGTGGGGCCATATAAGGGCGCAGAAAATGGGGGAGCCCATTCCAATCGTCACTCCATCGAACCCTTCGGAAAGCTCAGGGCAGGCTCTTGCAAGGAGGAAGGGCGCTTCCTGGATTCCTGCCTCCGCAGGAAAGACGGGGTTGGGGGACCCGCCGCTATCCCACCCTTCCTCCTTAAGGGGAAGGGGAAGTCACCGCCCGGCACATCGCGCAGACCGAAGTGGCCTTGCGTCCAGTGGTGTAGGGGCGACCGGCTGGTCGCCCGTTGTGGGTAGAACGATTCAGCTCAAAAGGCTGGGAAATAGACAGAACCGGGGAATTGGGGTATGTTAATCTGGATGAAATCCAATGCGGACGGCATGATATGACGATGATGTTGGGCGAACCCAAACCGGAAATCAGCATGGTCGTGGAGAACTACCTCCAGGCCATCTACAAGCTGCACGAGCGCGGCGAAAGGGTGTTTCCCACACGGCTGGCCGAGGTGATGGACGTTTCAGTCGCCACTGTAGTGGGCACTCTCAAGCGGCTCAACAAGCAGGGCATGGTGGAGATTGGCCCCGACAAGGAAGTGCAGTTCACCGACAGGGGACAGGAAGTAGGCGAATCGGTTGTCCGGCGCCACCGGCTGGCGGAAAGGATGCTCACCGAGCTCCTGGGCGTCGAATGGTTCCGAGCTCACACAGAGGCCCACCGTCTGGAGCACGCTATATCCCCCTACGTCGAAAAGAAACTGGCTGCGGTCTTGGGATTCCCCCAGACCAACCCTTTTGGAAGCCCCATCCCGGGCTATGACGAGGGTTTGAATCCTCCTCCTATGAAACCCCTTTCCGAGACCAGCCAAGGCGACTCCACCGTGGTGGAGCAGGTCCCTGAAGAGGACATACAGCTTTTGGAGTACTTCGACCGCAGCGGTCTAAGGCCGGGCGAACGGCTGGAAGTGTTGGAACTGGCTCCCTACAAGGGCACCATCAGCTTGCTCCTCGACGGCAAGGAAGTGGTGCTCGGGATGGAAGTGGCGGAAAAGGTCCTGGTCCAGGCGTAGCCTTTCCGAACACAGAGCGCCGTCCACCCCCGTCTCAATCTTCCCCATCAAAGGGGGGAGAGGTTTTCGGTAGCTCCCGTCTCGCCTTGCGTGAGGGCGCGCTCCGGCTCCATGAGAATCCTTGGAATCATTCCTGCGCCGGAATGAAGAGGCTGTGCAAAGGGGAGGTTGGGCCGCCGGTGAGAGTCCCTAGACGCGGTCCAGCAGTGTGCGGAGGGAGATCAGGAAAAGGCGTGGATTGTCCCCTTGCACCAAATGGCCCGCTCCGGGTATGACGGCGGCGGTGCTCCCTGGGATGGCCTGAAGCATCTTGTCCATCGTTTCGGCGCCGAGAATGTCGCTGGCTCCGCCCCGCACGATCAGCGTGGGGCAGGTGATGGAACCGACAGCTTCCCACAACCGTTCAGTCGTCCAGCTTGACGGTCTTGGGCCCGAGGTGCGCAACGCCTTGTCATACTTCCAGGTCCACTTGCCGTCGTCCCTCAGCTTGATGCTGTATTTCAGGGCGCCCATCACCTGGTCCCGGTCCCGGTGGGTGTACTCCTGGACACGGTCTGCGAACTCCTGGTAGGAGTCCAGCTCGTCGGGGAGTTCTCGGAAACGCTGGATGCGGTTCTGGCCGACCCGAATGGTTTCCGGGCCGGTGTCCACTATTGTGAGGGCTTTCACTTTGTCCGGGTGGCGTGAAGTAAAGATGTAGCTGCCTCTACCCCCCATGGAGTGACCCACCAGGATGAACTGGTGCAGGCCCAGTGCTTCGACGACGGCGTCCAGGTCTCCCTGGTGAGCTTCCATGGAATAGTCGCCATCAGAAGCCCATTGGGTGTCGCCGTGGCCCCGTGCGTCGAGAGCTATGATGTGGTAGTCGGGGGCCAGCGGGAGGGAGATGAAGTCCCAGCTATGGGCCTGCTGCAACGCTCCGTGAAGAAAGAGAATGGTCTGGTTGGCCGGGTCACCCCATTCGAGGTAGCTGAAGGTGAGGCCATTGGCCTGAACCTCTTTTCGGGTGGGCTCCATCTCATGGACGAACTCGACCCCGACTTCGCGGGCGGCGTCGAACATGGACAGGCCTTCTTTGAGCAACTCTTGGACCATCTACAGGACCTCCCTGGAGCGGATGCCGGCGTCAGCACGGCCTCAACCCGGAAATAAAACAGCGCAATCTTATATCGATTGCACTGACGTTGCAAACTTGCTGGCGTCCCAGGCTACTTGACCTGGTACGCCCATACCTGGTGGTAAATGTCGGGCTCCCCTTTCGGCAGGGTCTGGTAGTTCTCACTCTGTTCCATCAGACTCCACTTCCCATTGGCTTCCAATGAAGACTGTTTCTCCTTGAAACCGTCTTCCTCGTAGACGTCCGGCCTCAGGGTGAAGACTATGTGGCCGCCGGGGCGGGTGATGCGCACCAGCTCGTCCAGCGAACCGGCGGGAGCGTGTCCCACGGTCATTACTCCCACGCTGATGACGGCGTCGAAGGAGTCGGACGGGAAGTCCAAGGGTTCCCCCATCACCATCCTGTGGAACTCTTTGTAGACGTTCTTCTTGGCGGCCTCTTCCAGCATCCCGGTCGACATGTCCATGGCCGTCAGGTCATGGTAGCCCAACTCGTGCAGGAACCGGCCTACGAGGCCTGTGCCTGCTCCCGCGTCCAGGATGCGGGCGTTCTTGGGGACATACCTGGCCAGGGTCTCGGCGCTTTTCTGCGGGCCCAGCCAGCCATAGTCTGCGTCCAAATCCTGGTCGTAGGACGCCGCCCACTGGTCGTACCTTTCTTCAAGCTCCGGATTGTCCCTGGCTGAATAAATCCACTGAATCAGGTTTTGTTCTTGTTCCTGGCTCATAAGTCCCGCCTCTTCCTCTTGTTGGTTGTCAACTCGCAGGGGCGTCTGGCTATTCCAGCGTTCTTACCGTTTTCCTGGCGATGTAAAATCCCCATCCCAAGTCTTCCGCCTCGATCGCAGCGACCATCTTGGTGTAGGCCGCGGCCAGGGGAACCAGCGCTTCCGGGTTCAGGTCCTTCTTCTCGGAAGCCATCATGTGCAAGTGCTGATAGGAGCGCAGTAGGTGGTTGGACAGGTCCCTGGCGTCTTCGACTCTGAACCCTGTTTTCTCCAGGGCGTCCTGGTAACCCTTGAAGCTGTAGTCGGTGTCGAAGAGCAGGCGGTCATACACGTATTTTCGAGCGTCGGCGCTGATGTCTGGCTTGGGTTTGATGAGGTCGTCGAACACCATACGGCCGCCGGGTTTGAGGACGCGGTGAGCCTCCTTCAAGGTCGTATCCTTGTCCGGCACGTGGTAGATGGTGGCCTGGCTCCAGACGTGGCTGAAGGAGCCGTCTTCGAAGGGCAGGTCGGTGGCAGAGCACTTCTCGAAACTCACCTGTTGGCGAAGAGCCTCGGACTGCTTGCTCAGGTCGGACCGGGCGTTGTCGATGCGCACTCCACTCAGGTCGATGCCGGTCACACGGCAGCCCCACTCCTGGGCCAGCCAAATTGCCGTGTTGCCGTTGCCGCATCCCAGGTCCAGGACGTGGGAACCAGTGTCTATGCGGGCCTCCAGGGCCATCATGCGGTTGAGGTTCACACAGGCCTTGAGGAAGTCGTCTCCGGTGGTCTCGTCAAAGAGGCCCCAGTGGAGACTTCCTTCCGAGTCCCAGAAAGAACGGTATAGAGCGTCCTCAGCGTCGTAGAAACGCTCGGTGTCACTCTCGGAGAACCGGTTGGTGCTCATGAGTGTCCCCCTAAACAGTGTTTGGTGTGCTTGTACTCGTCGACGAGGGTGTTCCAGAGATTAGTCGTCTGCCGTCTTTTGCCAACGTGGAATATACCCTAACCGATATGGGAGGCGTCAAATTGGCCAACGCATCGGGGCATTGACCGCCGCCCGGCCCCGTCCTTGACGGCCCCAAAACCCCAGAATTAGAATTAGCCCAACGCCGCTGAGGCCGGTCTGTGAATGGGTCTCAGCTATACACAACAATTAGACAAGGGTGAAAAATTGAGTCAAAAGGAACCCCGTAAGAGGGTTCACAGGGCCGTGTCGGCTGGAGGAGTGGTCTACAGGGTAGTCGGCGGTAGAGTTGAAACGGCTCTGTGCGGAAGAAGCGACCCCATCAGATGGAGTCTCCCCAAAGGGACCCCCGACCAGGGAGAGAGCCTGGAACAAACTGCCCTCAGGGAAGTCAGGGAAGAGACAGGCTTGGTCACTGACATCGAGGCCCCGATAGGGAACATCAACTACTGGTTCGTCATTCCCCCTGAGGGGACCCATTGCAATAAGACCGTCCATTTCTACTTGATGGCCCATAAGGGAGGTTCCACCTCCGACCATGACCCTGAGTTCGATCAAGTCCAGTGGTTCGACCCGGAGACGACATTAAAGAGCCTGGTCTACGCCAATGAGGTCAAGGTTATGGAACAGGCGTTGACTATGATTGAAGAGAAGCTCGCGGGGTCGAACGGCACGGCGGCTCGGTAGGCCCGTCATGGTCAAGCTCGAAGGCGGCAAAGTCATCCTTCGCGAGAAGCGCATAGAGGACGCCGAGTTCGACTACGCATGGCGAACTGACGAAGAGATAGCGCGGCTCGACGCCTCGACCCCGCTTAGGATGCGCTTCGAGGAGTTCCAACGCCTTCAGAGAGACCAGATTCGCTATCCCACCCCCGCCTCCGGCAGGTTTGCCATAGAGACGCTGGAGGGGAAGTACATCGGCAACTGCATGTTCTACGACTACGACTCGGTGAACCGGCAGGCCGAGGTGGGAATCGTAATCGGAGACCGGGACTACTGGAGCAAGGCCTACGGCTACGATGCAGTGGTCACCATGCTGGACTACCTGTTCAGCAGGTTGAAGGTGGACCGGTTGTATCTCCACACTCTGGACTGGAACACGAGGGCGCAGAAAGCGTTCCAAAAGTGCGGATTCGTTCCGGTGAAGTCGGTCAGGCGTGTGGGACTGGACTTCATTCACATGGAAGTGACCAGACTCCGGTGGACGGAAATCCGCGAAGAGAAGCTGATTAACCGGGACTTCGGGGTTTCTGAAGGGTCAACAGACACCTCTGACTGACCGCAATTCGGTTTCTCCACTCACCCCAACCCTCTCCCGCCGGGAGAGGGAGTGATGAGCTAAAGCCAAGAGCTTCCCCACCCGTCATTCCGGCGCAGTCCAGAATTCTACGAGACCTGGCTGGCACGAATCTTCTTTAGAGTGGGTTAAGTTCGTAGGGGCAACCCTCGGGGTTGCCCTGTTCCCCGACGGGACAATGGCTAAGGGCGACCACAAGGGTCGCCCCTACCAGTTGTGCAAACGTCTCCAGCGGGAGAGAGGGAGCAGCAAGATGTTCTTGGTGCGTTAAGTCCTCATCCCGTGCTAGGAGCTGGGTGGCGGCGGAGGCTGGGCCGGCGCCGGATTTATCAGCTCGACACCCAGGCTCTGGGGGAAGATCCTTATTATCTCCTCCACGTCCCATCGGCCTTCTTTGTGGATGGTCTTGACGGGTTCCGGCTCATTCATCAGGGCGACCATCCCGCCGGCCACGTGGAAGACGTGACCGTTCACGTGGCCCGCCTCATCCGACGCCAGCCAGGTCACGAAGGGGGCTATGTCGTCGGGATCCCTCCGCATTTCCGAGCGCACCCCGCCTCCTGCGATGCCCCGCTGGGCCCTGATGGCCCGGGACTCTTCGGAGACGGTGCCTGTCATTCTGGTGTCGGCGGCGGGCGAAATGGCGTTGGCCGTCACACCATAGCGTCCCAGGTCACGGGCGACGACCCGGGTGAACCCGGCGATGCCGTCCTTGGCGGCCCCGTAGTTGGCCTGACCGGAGTTGCCTATTAGCCCTGAGGTGGAGCTGAAGGTGATTATCCTTCCCGAACGCTGCTGTCGGAACAGAATAGAGGCGTGTTTCACCACCGTGAAGGTGCCCTTCATGTGGACTGCGATCACGTCGTCCCATTCCTGCTCGGTCATGTTGAAGACCATCCGGTCGCGCAGGATGCCCGCAGGTGTGACGACGATGTCCAGCTTCCCGAAGTTGTCTATGGCCGACTGGACAATCCGCTCTCCACCCTCCATGAGCGCCACGTTTTCGTAGCAGGCGACTGCCGTGCCTCCGGTGTCCTGGATTTCTCTCACCACTTGGGCGGCGGGGGAGTCGTCCTGGCCGGAGCCGTCAACGTTTACGCCGAGGTCCGCTACGACTACCTTGGCGCCTTCTTCAGCCATCAGCTTTGCGACGCCTCGTCCGATGCCCCTGCCGGCGCCCGTAATGACTGCGACCTTGTCTTTAAGTAAGTCTCCCATTTCGTCTCCTCCTGAATCCGGGCTTACTGTTGGGGCATGGCCGGGGCTGGATTGTGGATGTCCTTGGTGAGCCAGTCACGGGCCAATGGGGCCAGCTCCTCCAGAGTCCACCGGCCCTCTTTGTAGATAGTGTTGATTGCCCTGGGAGCTGACATCAATGACACGTTTCCTCCGGCCACCACGAACACCTGGCCGTTTACGTTGGATGCGTGGTCGCTGGCCAGGAACACCACGAAGGGCGCCACGTCGTCAGCGTCCCGGCTGCTGGCGGCGGGTCCCGTGGCCCCGGCCTGGGCAATGCCGCGCTGGGCACGGATGGCTCGCGACTCTTCGGAAACAGTGCCCGTCATCCTGGTGTCGGCGCTGGGGGATATGCAGTTGGCGGTGACCCCGTACCTACCCAGGTCTCTGGCCACAACCTTAGTGAACCCGGCGATGCCCGACTTGGCCGCCCCGTAGTTGGCCTGTCCGGATGTTCCCACCAGACCTGAGCGTGACGAGAATGTGATTATCCTGCCCGAACGCTGCTGGCGGAATATGATGGAAGCGGGTTTGACCACGGTGAAGGTGCCCTTCAAGTGCACCCGCACCACGTCGTCCCATTCCTCCTCGGTCATGTTGAATATCATCCGGTCCCTGAGGATTCCGGCGGGAGTTACGACGATGTCCAGCTTGCCGAATGAGTCCAGGGCAGTCTGGACGATCTTCTCTCCGCCTTCCATAGTGGCTACCGACTCGTAGCACGCGACGGCGGTTCCTCCCGCATCGGTGATTTCCTTCACCACCTGATCGGCCGGGCCGTTGTCTGTTCCCGTGCCGTCTACGTTTCCGCCGGGGTCGACGACCACGACCTTGGCTCCCTCCTGGGCCATGAGCATGGCGACTCCTCGCCCAATGCCCCGCCCGGAGCCTGTGATTATGGCAACCTTATCCTGCAATACATCCGTCATGACGCCTCCGTGTTGGGCGTTTGCCTCAGCAAGACGCCGGGTTTCCGGGCCGTGGCCCTATCCGCCTCTGGAGGGAAGGGACACCGTGGACGTTCCAGGTGTCGTCCTCTCCCCTTTGCCGTTCTCCAACCAGATTTCGCAGTCCACCAAGTGTTCCCCCTGGTCGCTGTATTTGCGGACGACCGTCCCTTTGCATGTAAGCTTGTCTCCAGGGACGTCCATCCCGCGGTATTGGACTTTCAGCTTCTTGACGCTTCCCTCCGTCCCAACCCAGTTGGTCATGAGCTGGGCAAGCCAGGCGCCCTTAAGCGCGCCGTGTACGATGATGCCCGGCAGGTTGTTGCCGATGGCAA
>DAOUJI010000084.1:0-12672 GCA_034422875.1 Dehalococcoidia bacterium
ATCAACGTTGTCTCAATGCCGGCGGCTGGGGAGACCGGCCCCGAGCGGGACATCCTGGCCTACGCCCCGATAGTCCAGGCCCTCTCAGGGATGATGAGCCTGGTGGGATACCCCGACGAGCCTCTGGTAGGGGAAATCCAGTCGGCGTGGTGCGATGCGGTGGCGTCATTGCATGCAGCCCTGGCTGCCGCGGCGGCTCTGCGCCACCGGAACCACACGGGGCAGGGCCAGTACGTTGAGGTTGCCCAGCTTGAGGCGTCCACAGCCATGATGGGTGAGAGCCTGCTGGGTTTTTCGATGAACGGGAAGGTCTCGGAACCCATGGGCAACGTTGACCCTGAGTTTGGCCCCCACAACAACTACCCTTGCGCGGGCGATGATAGATGGGTTTCCATTGCCGTTCGGACGCAGGACGAGTGGCTTTCCTTCTGTGAAGCGTTAGGCTCTCCGGATTGGGCTGAGGACTCCCGGTTCGGCGACCGTTACCTGCGCCACGTGAACCGGGCAGAGTTGGACAAGCAGGTGGCCGCCTGGACCTCTCAAAGAAGTCCAGAGGAAGTGACTGAGCTGCTCCAGGGAGTAGGAGTGGCGGCTATGACTGTCATGCACATCGGCGACCAGTTCCAGGACGACCACTTCCATCAGAGAAATGCGTTTCTGGAAACCGAACATCCCCACATCGGCGCCGAATGGCTCTACGGCCAACCCTGGGTGATGAGCGGCGCCGAGGCCGCCGTCAGACGGCCCGCTCCTCTGCTGGGAGAGCACAACGGGTACGTTTTCGTAGACTTGCTGGGAATCTCTGCTGCTGCGCTTCAGAGCCTCGAGGAGAGCGGGGCGGTCCACTGAGGTTGTCTAAGTTGGCCGGGAACCGTTACCATATGGTTCGCTGGACACGGTCCTAGCTAAAGGCCCCCATTAAGCCAGGAGGTTTTGTTTCATGGTTCTGGAAGCTGGAAAGATAACGGAAGAGGGGCTGCAACGCCTGAGAGACAGGCTGGGCTCCTTCAACAGGCCCAGGCAATATGGCGTTGGGCTCTTCAATGAGTTCGCGTCGCGGGACGCCATTCGCCACTTCTGCCAGGGCATAGGAGACCCTAATCCCCTCTATCAGGACGAGTCATACGCCCGCCAGACGAAGTTTGGGACCATCATCGCTCCCCCTTGCTTCCTGTACAGCGTCTACTGGTGCTCAGGGCGCACGGGAGGGCTCCCCGGAGTCCACGCCTTCCACTCAGGCTCCGATTGGGAATGGTTCCGCCCCATATACATGGACGACCGGATTTCTGTAAAGGAGCAGTTCTCCGACCTGGAGGAGATGCCCAGCAGGTTTGCCGGGAAGACCATAAAGCAGTCCTCCACCTGTCACTACTACAACCAGCGTGGCGAGCTCATCGCCCGCACCCGGGGATGGAACTTCCGGGCCGAACGCACCGCCGCCAGGGAGAACAGGAAGTACGATTTCCAGCCCTACGCCTACACACGGGATGAAATCGAGGAGATAGAGGACGCAGTCCTGAACGAGGAAATCAGAGGCGCCAACCCTAGGTGGTGGGATGACGTGAATGTGGGTGACGAGGTAGGCCCAGTGGTCAAGGGGCCCTTGAGCCACGGCGACATCACCGCATTCGTGGCAGGCTGCATCGGCGGACTGGCCCACGGCCTGCAACTTAAAGAGGTGCGGCGCCATCCGTCATGGGGTTTTCGTGACCCCAACACCGGGGCCCAGGAAGCAATCGTGCGGGTCCATGACATCGAGGAAGCCGCCACCAGCGCCGGGCTTCCGGGAGCCTACGACTACGGCTGCCAGCGTTGCTCGTGGGTGGGGAACCTCTTCACCAATTGGATGGGAGACGACGGGTTTCTGAAGAAGATGTACGTCGAACTCCGTCGCTTCAACATGGTGGGAGACACGACCTGGTTGCGCGGCAAGGTCATCGGCAAGCGTGTGGACGGTGACGACCGCCTGGTGGACATAGAGTTCATCGGCGAGAACCAGCGCAAGGAGATGACCACCAAGGGCACGGCGACAGTCCAGCTTCCCACCAAAGAAATCCCGGAGTGGGCCAAGCCGTCGAAGTAGCCCTGCTTAAGGGAGTTTAATCGGCTTGGTGACGGCCCACGAGTCGCCGAAAGTCGGCATAAGCACTGCGTGGTAGGGTTCCACGCCTCCCGCTACGACTATCATGATGTCGTCGGGCTTACGCACCTGCCGGACGACTCCGTCTTGGATCACCGCGTCAATCCGGTTGCGCCGGATCATCGGCCTTAGCTTCTCGACAGGGAATCCGCTGTTGCGGTAGACGAACTCCTTCACGTCCGACTTGGACATTCCGGCCTCGTGTGCCCAGCGTGCGTGGCCCGCGGTCAGGACCAGCCCAGGGTTGCCCTTGCCCAGGTGCAGGTTGTTGCTTCCCATCTGGCCGAAGTCATGGGCGATGACGTGGAGCATGCTGTCTATCTCGGTGTAGGTGGCGCCGATGATGTTCAGGGTGCCGTTGAAGGAGTTGACCGTCACCGTGCTCTCCTCGGCCTTAAACCCACGCTCCACGTGGAGCGGTTCCCAGGGGGTGTGCTCCTCGTCCTCTCCGAAACACAAAGTGTACTTGCCCGGATAGCCGTGAGAAGCCTTGTCCACCTCGCCGGGCTTGGCCCCGCCGATGTTCAGCCACATCAGCGACATGGCCCGTCCTATGGTGGCATTGGCTTGCCACCCTGGGCCCATGCAGTTGCGGGAGCAGTTGATGTCGAGAGTGTTGCGTATGGGGCCGTTGACCACGATGCCGACGCCGCAGGGATTGGTGGTGCTCTGGACGCCGTCCATGTTGAACTGGGACTCGCAGACCGCTTCCATCGCTGCTGTCAGCACCGGCATGTACTCCGGCTTGCACCCGGCCATGACGGCGTTTACTGCGATCTTCTCAACGGTGGCTTCGCCTTTGGCTGGCCCAACGCTGCCAATGAGATGGCCCGCGGGCAGACCGGAGCCTTCCACCATTGCCCGCACTCGTTCCTCAGTCGGAGGAACAACGGGCAGGCCGTCCCCCCAACCTTGACTCAATACGAAATCGAGGACCGCTTCTGGCGAGTCCTCGACTTCTGAACGTTCGGATTTTAGTGAAGGGTCAGCCACTGGTGATGTTAGCCCTCTGTGAGCTTCTCCGCCGCCTGGTCCAGGGTCTGATGGGCCAGGTCCTCCAACTCATCGTCGGATAGGTCTTCTATGTTGGCTGGCAGGACGAGTATCGGCAGGCCCGGCCTGCCCCGGGACTTGGCTATGGTCGAAGCCAGCCGGCTGAACTGCTCGGTGACTATAACGACCGAGGGGACTCCGCTTTCATCCAGGGAAACTGCGTCGTGGACACTCCACGTCGTGCAGGACCCTCAATGCCCCATGCCGACGATGGCGGCATCGGATTTGTCGATGAGGATGTTGAGCGTGTCCTTGGGAGTGGGGCTGGAAACGTCGGGGTTGATGGTGCGCATGACCTCACGGACCTCGTACCGGTCCTTGGCCATCTGCTCGATGTGGTTCGACACCACGTCGAAGCTTCGCCAGCTGTTGCTTATCAGGCCCAGCGTGCCGCCTCCGAGTCCGCCGACCCTGGCGGCCAGGCCGGAGTCCTGGGTGTTGGACTGGGCTGTGGGGTCCAGGATGCTGATTTTTCCCTGCGCCATCCGAACCTCCCTGTCTAGTGTTGCGTGGATGCTACCCCTTGGGCAAGATTAGTGTCAAGGCGAACGGACATTATTCACTTGACACGCCCTGTTATATGTGTGAAACATGGCTAATGGATTTTAGTCGAGTACCCAGTGATGGATCTGGCATGCGAGTTCGACTAGCTTGTGTGATCGATAAGGACACGACTGTACACGACGCTACTCTTTTCGGTTGGGGCAGGGTTTTAACGGGAGCTACAGATGCCGGATTTTGACAAAGTCAACATATATATTGACGGCAGTAATCTATATCACACCTTGAGGAGTGTGGCCCGTCGTCGAGACGTTGACTTTGGGAAGTTGACGGCAAAGCTGGTGGGGAACCGCAAATTGGTCAGAGCGTATTACAACAATGCCCCTGTGGACCAGGCTAGAGAACCCGAACTTTATAAGAATCAACAGAAGTTTTTCGAAGCGTTGCGAGGCATAGATTATTTCGAGGTGATCTTGGGGCGTCTGATATATCGGAATTGGCCTGATGAACGTCCATACGAGAAGGGGATAGACATCAAAATAGCTACCGATATGCTTGTTCATGGGCACCGCAGCAACTACGACGTGGCTATCCTGGTCTCCGGGGATACCGATTTTGCCGACGCGATTCAGGCAGTGAAAGATTTAAGGCTTCATGTAGAAGTGGCTCTGCCCGATTTAAGCAGTTCGAAAAGACTAAGAGAAGTGGCGGATCGAGTAGTTCTCATCAATGGTGATTTCTTGTCCGACTGCTGGAGATAAAAAACAGGGGGTTGTTGGTTAACAACCCCCTGGGGTTCATTACCTTAGGTTGCTAGGCAAGCTAAGGGGAATAATTAAGCATGCTTTTATACTATTTTGCGGTACGTGTCAATACCGTGTCAATAGCCCGGGCGACCAGACTTCACTAGACGCATCCTCACGAAACTTTTTGACTCTGGCTCACCTTTTTCTCTGAGCCGGACATTCTTCCCAGCGTCTGGCTTTCATGTTAGGCTATTCCAAATCCTGATTCCCAAGCTGTAACTCGGAGGTGAGCTATGCCCAACGTATCGGTCACACACCTGCACCTGAGATCCGCTGATCCCGAAGCAGCCGTCCAGTGGTACGTGGACTTCCTGGACGCCGAGCATGTTGACACCTTTACCGCAGCGTCGGGCCAGACCCACCGGGCCTTGGACATGGGAGCGGTCCGCATCACCGTTATGGACGTGCCGGAAGGCGAGGACTTGCCCCCGGCCAGCCCAGCGCCGCAGATGGGGATAGACCACTTCGGTTTGAGAGTGTACGGGATGGAGGAGTTGGTTGCCAGGATGGAAGCGGCCGGCGTGGAAGTCCTGGAACCCATCCGTGAAGGCCGGAACGGCACGATCTGCTACGTAAAGGCTCCCGACAACGTCCGCATCGAGCTTCAGGAATACGCCAGGGAGCCGTAGGTATCTGGCGCCTTGCCCGGCATTGATAACCCGAGCTCGGACGTGAGTCTATGAACACTCCGCGTTTCAGCAGGAGGGAACTGCGCAAGGGCGGAGGAAGCAACCTCGAAGAGGCGGCGGACCACTTCCCCGAGATGCTGGGTTCGGTGGAATTCTGCATGTACCGCAGCCCCAACGCCAAGGTGAAGGGCTATGAGGCTCTGAAGGCGGCCCTGGAAGCCGGAGGGTGCGAGGCGGTGCACCTGCCCGATGCTCCCACTCCAATGGGCGGGAAGTACGAGACCATCAGAATCACACAACAGGGTCAGGAGATATCCGAGCGTCTATTGAAAAGGGCCCATAACTGGGCCCATCAGCGCAATCTGCTCCACGTGTTCCACAAGAAGGGCTAGTACTTGGAGACGTTTATCTCCTCCATCTTGCCCGTCACGAGATAGACCACCCGCTCAGCCACGTTGGTAGCCCTGTCAGCGATTCGCTCCAGGTCGTGGGCCACCCACAACAGGTAAGTCGCCCTCTGTATGGTGTCGGGGTCCTTAATCATGATGTCCAACAAGTCCCGGTAGACCGTCTGGTACAGCGCGTCCACTTCATCGTCGTCGTTGCATACCTGGCGTGCCGTCACCGTGTCACGGTTCACCAGGGCTTCCAGGCTCCTGCGAAGCATGCGGGTGGCTTTTTCGGTCATTAAGGGGACGTCGATGAGGGGCTTTATGAGAGGCTCGTCCCCCATCATGATGTTGATTTTCGCGATGCCCTCAGCGTAGTCGCCCATGCGCTCAAGCTCGACGGCAATGTGCAGCATGGACACCAGGATGCGCAGGTCTCTGGCCATGGGCTGCTGGGTGGCAATGAGGTCTATGCACTGCTCCTCGATCTCGAACCGTTTGCTGTCCACCAGGTCGTCTTCGATGATGACCTGGTGGGAAGCCTCCAGGTCTCGCCGTTCCAGGGCGTCCACGGCCCTGGCGATGGACTTTTCCACCATGCTGCCCAGGGTCAGCACCTCGTCCTGCAGGAAACGGAGCTGCCTGTCCAGCCCCGACCGCACCCGCATGGGCTCTTCCCGGATAATTCCTAATCGCTCTTCCGTCATCCGAATCTTCCTGTAATGTACGCTTCGGTTCTCTCGTCAGTGGGGTTGGTGAAGAGCTGGCGAGTGTTCCCGTACTCAACCAGGTGGCCGGCGCTGTCTTGGCCCACCGAAAGGAAAGCAGTCTGGTCGGACACCCTGGCCGCCTGCTGCATGTTGTGGGTGACTATTATAATCGTATACTGCGAGGAAAGCGAACGGACCAGGTCCTCTATTGCGAGAGTTGCGATGGGGTCCAGGGCTGAGCACGGCTCGTCCATCAGGATTACGTCGGGTTCCACTGCCAGGGCCCTGGCGATGCACAGCCTCTGCTGCTGTCCCCCTGAAAGGGTCAAGGCGCTCTTCTTCAGCCGGTCTTTCACCTCGTCCCAAAGGGCGGCCTGCTTCAGCGTCAGCTCGACCATCTCCCCTATGTTGCCCCTGTAGCCGTTGATGCGCAGCCCGAAGGCTACGTTGTCGTAGATGGACTTGGGGAAGGGATTGGGCTTCTGGAATACCATCCCGATGCGGTAGCGTATCTCCGTTGCGTCCACTTCAGGGGAGTAGATGTCCACGTCGTTGAAGAGTATCTGCCCTTCTATCCGGGCGTCGGGAATGAGGTCGTTCATGCGGTTAAAGCAGCGCAGAAGCGTGCTCTTGCCGCAGCCCGACGGCCCTATGATAGCCGTGACCCGCTCGGACGGTATGGCCAGGTTCACGTCCCGCAGAGCAAGCGCCGGTCCGTACCAAGCCTTGAGACCCTGGGTGCGAAGCTTGACTGGACGATCGTCCCGGCTTTGGGATTCTTCCCCCACTCCAACCGACACTTTGATGTCTTGTTGCATTCCCAACCCTCTCTCAACGTCCCCAGGAAGTTCAACCCAAGAGGCATACATGATAGCAGACTTGATTACGGGGATGGTAATGGGGCCCGGCCAGAAGTCGGTAGCGGGAAGCTGTAAGAGCCGCCATGCTATAATCCCCCTGGATTTTTCGACCGCGTGGGGGTGGGATATGCCTACCGTGAGCTTGCCTGGCTCCCTTGAGATGTTCTACGAGGACAACGACTATACTGACCCCTGGCGCACTCCCGACGCCGTGGTCATGCACCACGGCCAGGCCAAGAACCACAAGCTGTGGTACGGGTGGGTCCCGGAGCTGGCCCGGCAGTACAGAATGCTGCGCATAGACGCCAGGGGGTATGGGAACTCGTCGGTCCCCGCTCCCGGCTACGACTGGTCCCTGGAAAGTTTTGCGGATGACATAAGGAATTTCCTGGATGCGATGGGGCTGGACAAGGTCCACCTGGTGGGGGAGACGGTGGGCGGAACCATCTCCATGAGGTTCGCCCATATGTATCCCGACCGCCTCAAGAGCCTGACCGTGTGCAGCTCCCCCTATAAGTTCGTTGGAGCGTCCTCCTATGTGGAGAACCGGGACCTGGTGGCAGCCCAGGGAGTCGAACCCTGGGTGCGTCAGGAAATGGACCGCAGGGCTCCCCCGGGCGACAACGACAACGGATACAGGGAATGGTATGCGCAGCAGATGATACCTACCGCGCAGCACGTGGTGGTGGAAACGCTGACCTACCTCTCCACAGTAGACCTGACCGCCATATTGCCCGAAATCACTACGCCTACCCTGGTTCTCATCTCCGAAGGGGAGTACAACCGGGAGCCCCAGAGGGCCGACGGCATAGTAAGCCTGATTCCGGGCGCCAGGCTGGAGGTCATAAAGGGAACGTCGGGATTCGTGCAGCACACCGATCCGGACAAGTGTGTCGACGCTTGGCGCAAGTTCATGGGAAGTCTCAGCTAGCTCAGGAGACGAAGGATGTACGCCCTCGATGGAATAAAGATACTGGACCTGACCCGCAACACTCCGGGTGAGTTCTGCACCATGATGCTGGGTGACCTGGGCGCCGATGTGCTGAAGGTCGAACGGCCTATGGACAGTGCGCGGACCGCTTTCGAGCAGAGCTCAACGGGGGCGTCAAACTGGGGCCAGGTGTCAAAAGACCTGCAGTACAGCGCCATGCACCGGAACAAACGGAGCATAGCCCTGAACCTGAAGCACAAAGAGGCTCAGGACATTTTCTATAGCCTCGCCAAAGACGCCGACGTAGTCATCGAGGGGTTTCGCCCCGGCGTCGTGGACCGTCTGGGAGTCGGATACCAGACCATCAACGAAATTAACCCGCGCATCGTTTATCTGTCCCTATCCGGATATGGTCAGGACGGCCCCTATAAGCTAATGGCGGGCCACGACATCAACTATATCTCTCTGGCCGGAGCGTTGGATTTCGTGGGGTACGACCCCAACGACAAGCCGGCCATCCCCATGAACTACATAGCCGACTATGCCGGTGGAAGCCTCTGCAGCGCGGTCGCCATTTTGGCCGCCATCATTGCCCGCGAGAAGACGGGCCGGGGCCAATATATCGACATAGGAATGGCCGAGGGCGCCTTTTACCTGATGGCCGGTCTGATCGCCCGTCACCAGACCTATGGGGAGATTCCAGTGCGGGGCCGCAACAGGCTCAACGGCGGATACCCCCATTACAACGTTTACGAAACCAAGGACGGGGAGTACATCTCCATCGCGGCGCTTGAACCCTGGTTTTGGGAGAACCTTTGCAACTACCTGGAACGGCCCGACCTTATCCCTCACCAGCATACCGAGGGCGAGAAACGACAGGAGGTCTTTCAGCTTCTGACCGACACGTTCAAGACCAGGACTATGGACGAATGGTTCGAGGCGCTAAAGGACAAGGACATATGTGTCGGAAAGGTCTATTCCATCGACGAGGCCATGCAGGACCCTCACCTGGTCGAACGGGGCATGGTCCTGGAAGTGGAAGGGCCTGAAGGGGAGAAGATTGTTCAGCCGGCGTCGTCGCTCCACATGTCGGACACCCCACCGGGATTCAGGAACCTCGGCCCCACCGTAGGACAGCACACGAAGGAAATCCTCGCGGGGATGGGCTACAGCGACACCCAGATACAGGACATGCTCGACAAGGAGATCATTCAGTAAATACCAGGAGCCGCTGGCCCCGTCTTCCTTTACAGTCCAACGCGAGGCCATCGATGTGTGCTAGGATTAGGAGAAGGTTTCTTACATGACGACAGCACGAAAGACATATTCCGAGCAATCAGCGGAATTCTGGCGGCAGGCTCAGGAAGAACTGGAGAAGGACGACCTGCGCCAAGCGTCGGAAAAGGGTTGGGGCGCCGCTTCTCAAATGGTCAAGGCGGTGGCGGAAAAGCGTCGGTGGGACCATAAGAGTCACTACGACTTGCATGACGCTGTCGACAAATTGGCTGATGAGACCAAAGATAGTGACCTTACACTGCAATTTGGCAGCGCTGCCAACCTGCACATCAACTTCTACGAAGGCTGGCTCAGTCGCTCCGCGATTACGTTGCACCTGCACCAAGTGAACCAGCTTATTACTAAGCTGAGAAGCCAGTTGTAGCGGGGGCGATTAAACGCCCTTCCCCTTTATATATCCCCTCGCTCGCGAGACCTTTGCGGAGCCTGAATTCTACGAGACTCGAGTCGCTCGAATCTCCTATCACAGCGTGTTACATTCGTAGGGGCAACCCTCGTGGTTGCCCTGTTCCCCGGCTAGCTAACACACGGGGCGACCACAAGGGTCGTCCCTGCCAGTTGTGCAAAAGTCTCCGCTAAGAGTGGGTTGTGGTGAATGCGTTCCAGAACTGCCCGGCTACCGGCCCTTGCGCTCTATGAACTCCTTGAAGGAATCCTCTACGTGGGGAGCCACGAAGTCATCCCTGAGGAAGTTTCGCTCCCGTTCCCACATCTCCTGGAACCCGGACCCCACGTCTTCCATCAACAGCTTCTTGAGGCCACGGACTGAGTTCTGGTTGTTGCCGGCGATGGTCACCGCAATCTCCCGCGCCTTCTCCATCACCCGGTCATGGGACACCAGGTGGTTCAGCAACCCGATGCGGTAGGCTTCGTCGGGTTCGACGACCCGGCCGGTGAAGAGAAGCTCCTTGGCTATGGGCCAACCCACCTGCTGCGGGAGGGTCCAGGTGCAGTTGAGGCGGCCGTATGCCGCGGCCAGGAAGCGGAACCTGGAGCGCTCGCATCCAACCCGGATGTCCAAGGACGACGCCAGTACGCTGCCGCCGCCATAGGACAGTCCGTTGAGAGCGCCGATGACCGGCTTTGAAGAGGAACCTACGTGCCAGCTGGCCTGGGACCGCGTGGCCCTGTTACGGCGTTCTTCGTCCTCGGTCAGTTCGCCCGACTCCCGTTTTTGGGCGTCTTCCCGTTGCTCGTGGATGTCAGCCCCGGCTGAAAAGGCCCTGTCCCCTGCACCGGTGAGAATGATAGCCGCGATGGAGTCGTCCTCCTCGGCTTCGGTCATGGCCTGGTCAAGCTCTCCCACCAGAACGTGGTTCATGGCGTTGAGCACCTCGGGCCTGTTTAGGGTGATAGTGGCCACCCCTTCGGAGTTTTCAACGATAATGGTCTGGTAGGACATGGTTGCTCCTCGTAGCGAGTGTGGGGGTGAATTCGGCGGCGGTCCAACTGTGTAGGGGCCTCGCCGCTCGGCGATTCGCATTGTAATGTGGGGCAGGCGTCGAGTCAATTCGCCTATTTGACAGTAGTAACCTGGCGTCTTAATATCGAGACGCTTGCATATGGGCAAATCTCTCCAAGACTGCAACACAATCCGGAGGTGTGGCTATGGCCGACTACGCGCATCCTGAGTCCCTGGTGGACACCCAGTGGGTCGCCGACCACGGAAGCGACGCAAACGTCCGATTGGTCGAGGTGGACGTGGACACCATGGCCTACGAGCAGGGCCACATCGCCGGAGCCGTTGCCTGGAACTGGAGGAGCCAGCTCCAGGACAACGTGAGCCGCGACATCGTAAGCCAGAGCGAGATGGAAGGGCTTCTGGGTCAGTCGGGCATCGACAACGACACCACCGTGATTCTCTATGGCGACAACAACAACTGGTTTGCCGCGTGGGCCTTCTGGCAGATGAAGTACTACGGGCACAAGGACGTCCGGCTGATGAACGGAGGGCGGGCCAAGTGGGTGTCCGAGGACAGGCCGCTTACCACCGACGTGCCCAGCCCCGCAGCCAAGAGCTACTCGGCCGGAGTCCCCGACGAGTCCATACGCGCCTATCGGGAGCAGGTTTTGAGCGCGGTCCAGTCCGGGAACATCGCCTTGGTCGACGTGCGTTCTCCCGCGGAGTACAGCGGAGAGCTTCTGGCGCCTGAGAACCTGCCACAAGAAGGCTCCCAGAGAGGCGGCCACATCCCCGGAGCGGCCAACGTGCCCTGGGCCACCGCCGTCGCCGAGGACGGGACGTTCAAGTCAGCCGACGAGCTGGCAGACATATACGGCGGCAGAGGCGTGGACGGCGGCAAGGAGACCATTGCCTACTGCCGGATCGGCGAGCGTTCGTCACACACCTGGTTCGTCCTGAGCCGTCTCCTGGGCTACGAGAACGTACGCAACTACGACGGCTCCTGGACCGAGTACGGCAGCATCGTCAGAGCGCCTATCGAGAGATAGGGGCTCGTCGCCACGTCCGTCGTTAAGGATTGCCTTCTATCAATCTCACTGGAGCCAGCGAACCAGTTCTACGGCGACCGCATGGCTTCTATGGGCCAAGGCCAACTCCAACCGCAAGGTGCCGGAAGCTCTAGCCATAGGAGTCGATCAACCTTCAGCGGGAGACTTACTGGGTTTCCACTATAGCACTATTCCTCGAGCAAACACTGCCTCCCACTCGGCATCACCGGCTCTTGCCAATGACATGTTGCTAAAGATTCCATGCTAGGAATATAATATATCCATGCCTTGGGAGGTCGAGTACACGGACGAGTTCGGGTAGTGGTGGCGGGAACTCTCCGAAGGCCAGCAGGACGCTGTGGCTGCCAGGGTCGAACTGCTGACCGAGTATGGGCCCAACTTGCCGTATCCGTACTCCTCCGACGTACGAGGCTCCCGCCACGGAGTTATGCGTGAGCTACGAGCCCAGAGCGGCGGCAGGCCGATTCGGGTCTTCTACGCCTTCGACCCCAGGCGGACGTCTATCCTGCTCATCGGTGGAGACAAGACCGGCAACGACCGGTTCTATGGAGAGTACGTGCCGGTGGCTGACGACCTCTACGACCAGCATCTGGCAGAGTTGCGAAGGGAGGGACTGATCGAATGAGCGGACGCCATCCATTCAGCGACCTGACAAGAGACTTCACGCCGGAGCGTCGTCGTCGTATCGACGACATCAAAGGGGAGTTGCTTGCTGAGATGCCGTTGCACGAGCTTCGGAGGGCGCGTGCGCTAACCCAGCGGGATATGGCCAAGATGTTGAAAGTGAACCAGCCCGCCGTGTCCAAGCTGGAGCAGCGGGCCGACGTATATGTGTCCAGCCTGCGCTCCTATATTGAGGCGGCGGGCGGAAAGCTGAAGATCGTC
>DAOUJI010000085.1:0-4054 GCA_034422875.1 Dehalococcoidia bacterium
CCAATCACATCGCCCCTGAGCATCTTTGCATGATGATTGACCGGCCCTGGGACTGGGCGGGCAAGGTCAAGCACGCCGGAGGACTCTTCCTGGGGTCCTTCTCCCCTGAGGTAATGGGGGACTACATAGCCGGCCCGAGCCACGTCATGCCCACGGGAGGCAGCGCCAGGTTTTCCTCAGCGCTGAGCGTACACCACTTCCTGCGGACTGTGCCCGTGGTGGGCCTAAAGCCTGAAACATATCCTGAGTTGGCTGCTGCAGCCACGACCATAGCCAACGCCGAGGGCCTGACGGGGCACGCCAGGGCCGTCCAGGCAAGGCTTGCCTACCTGGACAGGCTGAATGGGGAGGCTAAGTGACCGTGTCTGACAACCTTGACCTAGTGCTGCCCCACTTGCGTTCCTTACAGGCGTACCAGGGTGTAGACCCCATGGAGGCACTGGCCGAAAAAGCCGGGGTGCCTCCAGACAAAATCATCAAGTTAAATGGGAACGAGAACCCTTACGGCCCCTCAACGAGGGTCGCTGAGGCCATTGCCGCATACCCCCATTACAACCTGTACCCTGACCCTGGCCAAAATCGGCTGCGCGAGGCCCTTTCCGAGTACCTGGACGTGGCCCCTGAGTGCATCGTTGCGGGCAACGGAAGCGACGAAATCATTGACCTGATTATGCGGATGTACGTGGGTCAGGGCGACAAGATTATCGACCCCAACCCTACTTTCGGCATGTATTCGGTCTGTGCCAGGATATGCGGCGGAGAGGTCGTAACCGTTCCCAGGGACGACAATTTCGAGATCGACCTGGAGCAGACCAAGGTGGCTATCGACGGACATACCAAGGCGATCTTCACCGCCTCGCCCAACAACCCCACCGGCAACGTGGCGCCTGTATGGCAAGTGAAGGAACTGTTGGAGACCGGAATCCTAGTGGTCGTTGACGAGACCTACTACGAGTTCTGTGGAGAGACGGCGCTGCCTCTCCTGGATGACTATCCAAACCTCATAGTCCTGCGCACGTTCAGCAAATGGGCCGGCCTGGCGGGGCTGCGAATCGGATTCGGCATCATGCACCCGGACGTGGCAAGCCTGATGATGGGCGTCAAGCCCCCCTACAACGTGAACCTTGCAGCCGAGGTAGCTCTGCTGACCTCTCTCGAGGACCTTGCCGACCTGCAGGACCGGGTCAGGAGCATCGTCGCTGAACGTGAGCGCTTGATGGCCGCGTTGGCAGCTATACCAGGCATAGACCCTTGCCCCTCCAAGGCCAACTTCATCCTCTTCCGAACGCCGGAAGGAAGGGGACGGGAAGTGTTTGAGAGCCTGTCCAGCAAGGGGATTTTCCTCCGCTACTTCTCGACTGACAGACTCAAGAACTACGTTCGGACCAGCGTGGGGCTGCCCCACGAAAACGATGCGGTGATTCAGGGCCTGAAGGACATATTCGGCGGAGGCTAAGGAGTAGGCATTGGAGCCGCGTGAGGCTAAGCTCGAACGGAGCACCAAAGAGACGACCATATCCCTGTCGCTGAACATCGACGGCGAGGGCGAATATGACGTCAAGACCGGCAACGGCATGTTGGACCACTTGGTAGCCCAGCTGTCACGCCACGGCCTGATTGACATAACGCTCCACGCCCAAGGCGACCTGGAAACCGGATGGCACCACCTGGTTGAAGACACCGGACTGATTCTGGGCAGGGCATTCCGGGACGCCCTGGGAGACGGTACGGGCATACGCCGCATGGGCCACTCCTACGTGCCCTTGGACGAAACCCTGGCTTTCGTCGCCGTAGACATAAGCGGACGCCCCTATGCGGTCGTCGATTTGGACCTGGACAAGCAGATGGCCGAAACTCTGCCGGGCGACCTGGTGGAGCACCTGCTGGAGAGCTTTGCCACGGAGGCCCGAATCAACCTTCACGCCAAGGTCCTGGCAGGAGTCAACGGCCACCACAAAGCCGAAGCGACTTTCAAGGCGTTGGCCAAGGCGTTAAGGGCCGCGGCTGAGCCTGACCCCCGCGCACCGGGGGCTGTTCCCAGCACCAAGGGAACGATTAGCGGCTGACGCTGCCACTGCAGGGGATTCCCCTGCCCACGCCAAGCGTTTCCGGGCTTAATCGGTTCCCACGGTAGGCGTAATAGAAGTCCTCTATGCGCTTTTCGTCGACCCCGCTGAAGAGGTCGACTATGGTCCACGCCGAGAGACCTACCATTCCCTCATCAATCTTGGAGTAAGGACGGAGCAGTCCCCATTTATCGAAATCGTCCAGGTCTTCCGCCAGCGATACAAGGCGTTCCACCTCCGCCTCGTCCGCCAGGTTGTAGCTGATTACCACCTGCCCGTGCTCCAGGTTATGGACAGCGTATTCGTCAGGCACCTCGTTTTCGTATATGCCGCAAGCCACCCACCGGGGCCAGTGCAGACCTGAACTCGGAGGTGTTGATCCGTACTCGACGAACGTTCCTTCTGAAACGTGTCCGTCGCCTTCATCAGGGGCCTTCATGCCGATCCCTGCAATGTAGGAAGTGCGCCCGATGCGTGTCGCGAGGGAAGTGGGTGTCGGTTCAGGTGTAGGTTCCCTCGTAGCCTCGGGCTTTGGGGTTGGAGTGGGAGTGAAAGTCGGATCCGGTTCTCCACCCCCGCAAGCCGCGCCGACCGCCAGCGTCAAGAGGGCCAGGCATACGGCTGCTCCGAGAATTCGAAACGGCGTCATGGCAGGGGAGCTTCGGTCTTCATCGCGGACAGGGTCTGCTCGGTCGTCGAGTCCATAGACTGCTCGGCTACGGGCCTCCGACCTCCAGCGCCTCAAGCTCGAAGGAGTATTGTTCGATCACCGGGTTGGCCAGCAGCTTGCTGCACATGCCGTCTACGGCGCGTTCCGCCTCTGCCCGGTCGTCGCCGTCCAGCTTCACCTCGAGATATTTCCCCACCCTTACGCTCCCGACTCCGTCGAATCCCAGGGTCTTGAGACTGCTCTGAACGGTCAAGCCCTGGGGATCGTTCACGGTGGGCTTGAGGGACACGTAGATGCGGGCTAAGAACATCCGGCTAACTGCTCATGGTGGAGCCGCAAGGTATTCCCCTGCCGATGCTCTGGGTCTCGTTGCTGAACCGGTTGCGGTAATACTCGTTGTAGAACCGTGTGATTCGGTCCGCGTCTACGCCATCCATAACGTCTATGACTGTCCAGGCCGACATCCCCACCTGTCCCTCAGCCAGCTTGGAGTAGGGACGGAGGATCCCCCAAAAGTCGAATTCGTCCAACTCCCTGGTGAGAGCCACCAGGCTATCGATGTCACCCTGGTCGGTCAGATTGTAGCTGATGACAATCTGGCCGTGTTCCAGGTTGTGGACTATCCGCTCGTCTGGCACTTCGAAATCATAGACGCCGCAATCCCCCCACTGGGGCCAATGGTTTCCTGAATGGGGTGGGATGGTGGTGTATTCCACCGACGTAGGCTCGGTGACGTGCACAGCCCCTTCGTCGGCGTAGGCTGTGCCGATTCCGTCGGTAGGTTCAGTAGGGCCTCCAGCGGCTGAGCCGGTCCTTCCTCCGGCTGGGAACGAGGTCAGCGCAAAGCTAAGTATCACCAGCACGGCGATCAGTCCCGCCGACGCCAGGTACACCCACCTTCTCATTCGCCGCCACACCCTGGGCCTGATGCCCAGTTTCTGCGCGGTGCGGGTGCCAAGCCCCGGAGGAGCCTGTTCCTGGGCCCTGGTCCTCTGGCTCCTGGCCGGACCGCTTCTGGGGCGGCGGCGTCTCCTTGATTCAGGCAATCTGGGCTTCTCCTAGCTAATTGACAGCCAATTCCTCGCCTGTCAGCCTACGGTAGGCCTCCAGGTATCGGCGGCTGGTGTGCTCTATGACGTCGTCGGGCAGGTTGGGGGCCGGAGGCTCATGGTCCCAGCCCTGGGCGTCCAACCAGTCCCTGACGAACTGCTTGTCGAAGTTGGGCAGGGACTTCCCGGGAACATATCCCTGGGCGTCCCAAAACCGCGATGAGTCAGGCGTCAACAGCTCGTCGATGAGAATTAGTTCACCGTCGAGT
>DAOUJI010000086.1:0-6845 GCA_034422875.1 Dehalococcoidia bacterium
TCGTCTTCCAGCAACGACGACAGGGCCGAGGCTTGCGTTCGGGACCTGGTGACCAGGACGGTCTTCCCAAAGAGAGGCTTCTGGTCGAACCAGCGAATGCTTTCCCTTAATTCCGCCACATCCCCTATTACGGCTGTAACCGGAGATGTAAGGCCAGCTTCCGTTCCCTTGGCGCGAATGTTCCGGAGAGTCCCGACGACGGTCTTCTGGTGCGGCTCGGTGCCCCAATGGACCAGCGCCGCTGGAGTGTTGGGAGACATCCCTTCGGCAATCAGGGTTTCCGTCACTTTTTCCAGCGCGCTCCAACCCATCAACGCCACTATGGTGCCTCCGGTCTTCGCCAGCGCATCCCAGCGGACTGAGGAGCCTTCTTTGGTTGGGTCCTCGCTGGCGCTGACGATGGTGACGCTCGACGCAATGCCCCTATGGGTGACAGGCACTCCCGCATAGGCCGGAGCTGCCACCGCGGATGTGACTCCGGGGACCACCTCGAACGGCAGACCAGCCTCGGCGAGGGCCAGGGCTTCCTCCCCGCCTCTGCCGAATACGAAGGGGTCTCCTCCCTTGAGCCTGACTACGATTTGGCCTTGAGAGGCCCGGTCAACCAGGAGCCGATTTATCTCTTCCTGGCTCATGGCATGTTGGTCCGGCCCCTTGCCTACGTAGATTCGCTCGGCGTCTTTTCGAGCGTGGTCGAGAAGCCTGGAGTCCACCAGGCGGTCGTAGACCACTACGTCGGCTCGTTGGAGCTTTCTCAACCCCTTAACGGTAATAAGGCCAGGGTCCCCAGGCCCTCCGCCAACCAGATAAACTATGCCGGTTTTCGAGTCCATGTCTGGCTATTTGCCCCCGTCGTCGTCCACCAAGTCCCCAGCTCCCTGTTCCATGAGCTTCAGGTGGGCCTGGCGGGCCACGGCCTCCGGTTGGGCCGTTGGGCCGGAAGCGGTCGCGCGGAACACCCTACCGGCGTCTGGAGTTGACAGGAACACCGACAGCTTAACCGATTCGCCTTCCACCCAGGCGTAAGCTCCAGCGGGAGTCCGGCAGCCTCCGCCAAGTTCCTCGAGAAACCTGCGTTCAGTCTCGACGGCGATCCGGCTGTCCCGGTCATCGAGAACGGACATCAGATCGCTCGAACCGTCCTCCTCTCGCACTTCCACGGCCAACGCTCCCTGGCCCGGAGCGGGCACGAACTCTTCCGGTGACAGATATTCGCTTATCTCGCCATCAAATCCCATCCTCATCAGCCCGGACACGGCGAGAATCGCTCCATCGTATCCATCTCCCTTGGCCTTTCGGAGGCGGGTGTCCACGTTGCCCCGGATGTCCTGTACGTCCAGGTCGGGCCTTATGGACCTAATCTGGGCGGCGCGCCGGGGGCTGCTGGTGCCTATCCTGGCTCCCGATGGAAGCTCCCTGAGGCCCATTCCCCACCTGTCCACCAGGGCATCCCTGGGGTCAGCCCGTTTTAGAGCGGCGCCTATGGTCAGCCCGTCCGGAAGCTCGGTGGGGACATCCTTCATGCTGTGCACTGCCATGTCTATGTCGCCATCGATAAGAGCCCGGTCCAGTTCTCTGACGAACATTCCCTTGCCCAGTCGTGCTAAAGGCTCGTCGGAGCGAACGTCGGCGGTGGTCTTGATGGTCACTATTTCGCAGCGCATCTCAGGGAAAGCTTCGCTCAGAATTTGGAGCGCCTGACGCGCCTGGATCAAGGCCAGACCGCTCCCTCGTGTGCCAATTTTGATGACTTCTTCTCGGAGGGCCATAGACATTCGCTAATCAGGAGCAAGGGTTCTCAGATAGGTTCGCGAGCAGCCTTCCAGCGGCGTGAAAACACGGAGATGGGGTCAACCCGTAGATTTAGTAAGTCCGGCAAGCACCTTCTCCACCGCCGCGTCATCCCGGCCCGCCCTCACCATGTCTATGAGGTCTCCGGTAATGCACTCCTGCCACCGGTCTGGGTCTACTGTTATTCCCCGCTGCCGTAGCTCTTTCCGGGCTGTTGATAGGACACCCGCCAACTCGGCGTATTCCAGCGCTTCACTGGTCTCCAGCCCTTCCCGCAGCTTTCGGGCCAACGCTGGGCTGGCGCCTCCTGTCGAAAGCGCCACCGTGACGGCGCCCTTCTTGACGATGGCTGGTGCAATGAATGTGCAAAGCTCGGCGTCGTCCACCACGTTCAGGACTACCCGCTCCCGTTCGGCCTCCGCTGCGATCACCTTGTTCACCGACCTTACGTTGGTTGCGGCTATGGCCAAGGTACAGTCATTCAGGTCGCCCTCCTGATACTTTCGGAGGACCAGCGTGACATCGCCGCTGTCTGCGGCTTCCTGGATGCCGTCCGTGACCTCGGGGCTGATTACGGTGATTCTGGCCCCGCAGTCCAGCAGAGGACGAATCTTGTGCTCGCCTATCTTGCCTCCGCCGATAATGACGCAATGCTTGTCCTTAAGGTCCAGGAACACCGGGTAGTATGCGGCCATCGATTTACGCCTATAAGCCCGGCTACACGAAATAGCGCACACGGGTCTTCTTGTACTCCCGTGTGCTGTAGAGCATCAGGTAGTCGGTGATCCCGGTGGAAGCGGATATTTCCCCGGCGACCTCCTCGCAGCCTTCCTTGGAGGTGGCATGAATCATGGAGAAGTGGGTGTAGGGCCAGTCCGGGAAGGTGGGCCGTTCGTAGCAGTGGGTGACTGCGGGGTTGGAGGCCATTATCAAACCCACTTCCTCAGAACGCTCCGACGGAACGTTCCACACGCCCATGCCGTTTGCCTGGAACCCGGCCTTCCTGTGGTAGAGCACTGCGCTGTATCGACGCATGATGCCCCTCTCCACGAACTCGTCCGTTATCTTGAACAGGTCGGGCACCGACACGCCAAGCCGCTCTGCCATGCCGTCGAAGGGCCTTGAAACCATCGGCAGGTCTTCCTGGAGCTCCCGTATGCACTGGATGTCGTAATCGCTGACCGGGACCGGCTTGTTCCAATCGGCGCGCATTTGCGGAGTCTTGGGATTGGACTCTCCAGCTTTGTACCCGTCGGGGCTGAAATACTGGTAGGCGGCCCCCTTCTCTTTCACCATGTCGAAGTTGACGCCTATCTTGAAGAAGCGGATGGTGGGCATGTTTCGCATGGACAGCGCGCCTGTTTCCCGGGCCATCACGCGGGCTGTGTCCTCCACGACTTCACCTGGAGGCACTGCGAGAGTGAACCAGAGATTGTAGTAGGACCCTTCCCGGGCATAGTTGTGGCTGACTCCGGGGTGCTCGTTGATTTTAAGAGCGCCTGCGGTGAGCTTGTCCGGTTCGAAGGCCATAGCGATGAGGCTGGTCTTGTAACCCAGCCGCCGGGTGTCGAATATGGCGCTGATTTGGCGCACCACATTCTGCTGCCTGAGCGCGTCCAGCCGTTCCAAAACATCTTTCTCGCTTATGCCCAGGCGGTCTCCGATTTCCTGGTACGGCTCCTCATGCAGCGGAAAGCCTGACTGGATTATGTTAAGCAGCTTTCGGTCCGCTAGGTCCATTTCCGGCATCCTCTGGTCTCCCGTTCTCCTAATAGACTGATAGGCGCGGATTCAACCGGTGAACCCACGCCTTTACGACTCACTCAGGTTATGGCTAGGTTAGCACAGGCCGCAATTTAGGGTCAACGAGACGGCGGTACGCCCCAGCGCCCAAACTTTGGGGGCGGACCTTCCGGATTGAGCGCCCGCCGATGATGTCACTTTTGTTCCGGTCAATAGTTTGACGGGACAACAATGCGGTCCATACAATGAAATTGTTAGTCGTAAATCGCAAACCTGTTGCCACGTCGATTTGGAAACGCATCGCGAAGGGTCTGATCCATGGTTTTGCAAGCGAAACGCCCGGCGCTCCTGGCTGGCGTCATTGTCGCCCTGCTTTTGGCCGCGGCGGCGGCCGCCCTCTACTTCCAGTTCTCCCAGGACGAGAAGCAGCCGCCTCAGGTGCAGCCGGGAGGGCAACCCGGGTTTATTGTCCACCCACCGCTGGCGCTGCTGGAATTGAACATTCTCCTCTCCGACGTCATAGCCAGAGTGAGGCTGGACTCCGTCGACCAGGCGGTGGAGAAGGTGGCCGACTATCCGTACGAAGGGGCCACGTCGTATGTGAACGCTCTGGAGTACACGTTCGATGTGCTGGAGTACCTGAAGGGAAGCGGCGGAAGTGAAGTGGTGGGGGTTACGATAGACCTGGACGCGTCCTACGACACCAGGCAGGAGGCGGAGGCGAGCAACCTGGACTTCCTGAGCACGAGGGACACACGCTGGGACGGCAGGGCGGCGATCGTGTTTCTTCGGAACGCTCCGCTACTGCCGAGCTCCGCGCAGGCGGACCGCTATGAGATGGGGGCGCTGCGATTTGATCACAAGGACTACTACACGATAGCCAGCGACCACGCCAGGCTATGGCTGCCGGCTGCCTCCGCCAGCGGGCCGTTGGGAGCCATCGGAGGCGGGTTGTCGAGTGGAGAGCAACGTTTTCTGTTGGAAGCGCCTTCCAGCGGCTGGGGCAGGCGCACAGGTGCGCTATCAAACAGTAAGACCATCACCCTGGCGGCATTTAAGAATCGAATCGCGGCTATCGACGCGGAGATAGCCGCGGGGGACGGCACGGACGAGTACTATGACTGTGTGGTCTATAAATATGACCAGGAAGCATGGACTCGCTCCATCAAGAGGGCCCTGGCCGACACCGAGGAAGGATACTTCCGCAAACGCCACGACCACTCTGTGGGATCCGGGCTGCCCGCCGGAACCAACGTGTTCACTTACGAGGAAGCGCACACCTTGGTAGAGGTATATGGCGACAGCCTTCCCAGCAGGTATGCGCTAGCGGTGCGGCTGTTCGGGCGGGACTCGGAGCTGTTTGAATTCCAGTACCCGGACGAGGTGTCGTCGGCGCGACCTTTGCCTGCGGGGGAGTACCGGTTCTACTTCAACCACACGCCCAAGCCATTCATCGTCTGCGACGGGCTGCCCGAGGAGGAACGGAAGAGGCACGAGCGCTTCGTTGCCGTCGCCGCGCCCGCCGGCACGGTGCACGAGGCCTTCTTTGATCCGGTGACCGTAGGGCAAGCGGTGGGAGCGGACGGCTCCAACGGCGTGCTGAAGCCGGCAGAGTTCACAGTAGGCGGCACAGCGACGACCATGCAGGGCCTCAAGTGGGAGAGCGGTTCCGTAGTACTGACCCTGTCTCCCTACACGGCGCTGACGGGCGTCGCTATCGACTTCATAGCCCTGGACGGGTCGGTGACCTTTTCCCTGGGGGCGTCGGCCGCCACGGCGGACAACACCGCGGGGACGCTGACCTGGAGCGTTTCGGAGCAGCCGTGGCAGGCAGGGGACAAGCTGATGCTGCGCATCCGGGAAGGCTCCCCGACGTCGAGCCTCAGCCCTACGACATAAACGGCATGAAGCACATCTACCTGGGACATCAGAGTCATTAGGGAAGATGACATGATTGAAGGCGTGGGCAAACCTCCAAGAGGAACGCTTAGGAGCAGATTGTTTCTGTTATGCCTGGCCCTCGGTCTGGCCCTCATAACCGCGGCCTGCGGGGGACCGTCTGACGAGCCGTCCTTCCACGGAGGCGGAAGCAGCGACCAGCACGCCCTTCCCGCTCCTCCGCACCACGGAATTGGCACCGCTCCAGTCATAGAGCGGGTGTACGACTCTGATGTTGTTGTTAGAGCGTCGCTGCTGTCCGCCGGAGACGGACAGTTGCGCTTCAGAGCGATCGAGTACTTGAAAGGCACAGGCCCCTCTGAGCTCTTCGTCAGGGCTTCCACCGTCGGTCGGGACACGACATGGGACGGCCGGGAAGCCGTTCTGTTCCTGAGTCTTACGGAGGCTGGCGCATCCGGGGCGGATGCCGCCACTCCTCAGGAGTTCCGCTTTATCGAGACGACTGATGAGGATTATACCGGAGACCTTCGGACGGGTTATTCGGTGGATTCTCGAAACCCGGTGTGGATACCTGCGCAAGCGGAGGGCGGAGCGACCGGCGCCGTGGGCGACGCCTCCACGACATTCATCACTGACGGGACAAGCGTTTCAGGCGACTCCCCCCCGACTATCTCCCTGGCGGACCTTCGGTCTACGATAGCGTGGGTGGCGGGTGGAGACGGCATAGAGGGCTACGACCAGTGCGTCAAGCAAGCAATCTCACTCGAACGAGAGATGCGCGGCTGGGAAACGTACTATGGTCGTGAGTGGACGCCGTCGCGATTCCCTGAGCGAACATACTCAGGCGCGTCCGCAGGGACAGTCGTTTATGACATTAAAGGCGACGACCGCGACGAGAACTACGTTAAGTCATGGCTAACCGGTCAGGACGCGGGTCTTTTCAGGGTTCGCATTGTTGACGACGACACGATGGCGTCAACTGGATACAAGCGAACTGTAACAACCGCCCGACCGTTGCCTGCTGGCCCGTATCGCTTTATCCATAACACCTTGTGGGAAGTATATTTCCCGTGTGATTACACCCCGCCTAATTGGTCAGGCATAGAGGCCCTTGTAACAGTCACAGCCCCCGCAGGCACGGTGCACGAGGCCTTCTTCGACCCGGCAGCCGTCGGCACGGCGGTGGGAGCGGACGGCTCCAACGGCGTGCTGAAGCCGGCAGAGTTCACAGTAGGCGGGACAGCGACGACCATGCAGGGCCTCAAGTGGGAGACCGGCTCCGTCACGCTGGCCCTGTCTCCATACACGGTGCTGACGGGCGTCGCCATCGACTTCATAGCTCTGGACGGGTCGGTGACCTTTTCCCTCCATTCCAACGATGCGACGGCGGACGCGGCGGCCGGGACGTTGAC
>DAOUJI010000087.1:0-17216 GCA_034422875.1 Dehalococcoidia bacterium
ACGTCTGGCTTCAGGTCCAATGGCCTCTATGACGCCCAAGGGTTCATGGCCCTGGATTACAGGAAGGGGCAGGTAGTAGTCTCCGTGGTAACCTTCGTAGTCAGTGCCGCAGACCCCCGACGCCTCGATGCGGACCAGCGCGTCGTCTTCACCCACGTCAGGGATGTCCACTTCCCGCACGTCGATGGTCCTGGGGCCAGTGATGACAGCGGCCAGAGACTTGCCCGCCATAGCGTCACCTCCGAGTAGCCGGTTAGCCCGCCGGGTCTTGGACCGGGTCTTTGTGGAGCTCTGGAAGGACTTCTTTGGCGAAAAGCTCCAGGCTCTTTCGGGCGACTTCCGGACTCATGCCGCCGAACTTCACCATTCCGAACATCTCCGAGGGCTTGGTCATGGTCTGTATGCGCCTAAGCTTGTCCAGGCACTGCTCAGGAGTCCCGATGACCTGGGTGTCGTCCTGCTCCGACCTCAGGGCCCTCCCGTCACGCAACTTTTCGGCGGTCTCGACGTAGTGCTCGTAGCCCTTGGTGTTCCTGAAGTGCTCGGGTTCGTCGTGTTCGTAGTGTCGTGTGGAGGTGTAGATCATGTTGGGGTAGTACTGCTCCTGGGCTATCCTGACCTCTTCCTCGTTGGCGCCGCAGTACATGAAACACCCGGTGACAGGATTGCGCGGGCTCAGTCCCACCGCGGCCCTTCTGGCGTTGAATATTTTGATGTCGTCGGCGTAGGCTTCCCACGACTTCTGAGGAATGATCATCATGCCCAACCCTGCTTCAGCAGCCATCTCCACGCTGGCCGTGCTGTTGGCGGCGCAGTACATGCGGGAGGGCAGGTCTTTGGACAGGGGCTGGGGACGTATGGTGGTCTCAGGAATCTGGAAGAACTCCCCGTCGTAGGAAAACAGCTCCTGCGTCAAGGCCAGCCTTACGATGTCGTGGGCCTCAATGAACCGACCCCGCGACTCTTCCATGGGAATGTTGAAGGTCTCGAATTCGACTCTGGCCGCCCCACGTCCGAACCCGACGGTGATGGGTCGGCCCTTGAGCATCACGTCGAGGAAGGAGAGGTTCTCGGCCACCCGCACTGGGTCGTGCCAGGGCAACACGATGACCATCGTGGCCATGCCTACGCGCTGGGTTCTTCCCGCGAAGTAGTTCAGGAACTGGATGGCGTCGGGCATCAGCTCATAAGGAGTGAAGTGGTGCTCGGTGGCCCATATCGCGTCGTATCCCAGGTCTTCGACCATGTCCGCCAGCCGCAGGTCTTCCACGACCATCTCGTGGTCGGGGTTCTTGGCTGGGTTGCTGAAGTCCCCGGAGAGATACCTGGGCCAGTCCTCGTAGTTCTGGCAGAAGACGGAAACTCCGAATTTCATGAAACGCCTCCTGTGAAACGGGTGGGTGATGTTGGCCGGGCCTATGCCCACGCCTGTGTAGCCATGAGTATGGAAGGGAGTATATTAGCGGCCCCGCCTGCCGTCAAACGGCGGGGGCAGTCGTGAGTCGAACTCCAGCTATGTGTGCGGATGACTCCGTGGTCACGCTGGACCTGTCGAGTCCAATAGTCGTCGCAGTTTGGGGATCAAATTTGGACTTCCATGACCTCCCCTAGTTTCAACCGGTCGATGGCATCTCGAATATCATCTACTCGCAACTGAATACGGGGCCACGAGGTCGATAGCAATACCAACACACGTATGGGTCGTTCGGAAAGATTCTGCTGGTGTGAAAGGTTTTGGTCGGTGGTTAGGAAAAGTTCATATCCGTCCAGTTCCGCACTCTCCAGAAGGTCTCCATTTTGCAGGTGGGACCATCCCTTCTCAAAGGCCGTGTCAACCGAATGTCCGACAAGATGTTGCCTCAGAGGAACAGGCGTGCCCTGGTCAAATAGTATTCTCACGATCGGGACGTATCCGCAAAGGCCTTCACTTCATGCTCCAGGACCGCTTCCACGGCGGCCAGGTCAACTCCGGGGAACCATTCCAGGAATTGCTCCACTGACGCACCGTCCTTGAGGTTCTCAAAAAGAGCCGAGACTGGGACCCGGGTACCGCGAAATACCCAAGCTCCGCCCAGCTTGCCTGGGTCCCGTTCGATGGCTGGACATGTCTCCCAATTCGTCATAGGGGTACCTCGCTGTTAGGCCTTGGGTATATGCTGAATGTGTGTTCGACGCCGACAGGCCATCCGGTTCTAGGAATAGAGTTGAACTCTCTGCGCTTGACGTAATGGTCGCGTCTTAACCTTCGATGACCTTCATTATGTGCTTTACGAGAAATCCGGGCAATGATAAGGATATTCCCAGAACCGCGTCAGTTCTTTGTCATATCTATAATAATCCACAGGAGTCTGCTCAGCAGCCTCGCATTGAAGGCCGGAAAGGTATGCGCCAACGGCTGACACTCGCCGTCAACGTGTACCCATTCATTGGTCTATAATTGACCCCAGCAAACAAAGCCTTTTATCCCCGATTCAAGGAGAGTCGTCATGACCGACGCTAAGCAGACAGAAAAGACCTACGGCCAATGGTGGGAGTCCTCGGAGGAGCAGGTGACCGTGCGCCTCTCAGCCGTGGAGCAGGTGGGCATGGCGGCCCTCAAAGAAGCCGGGGCGTCTGAAGAGGACGCCGCCTTTCTCCTCAGCATCTCGGTGGACAAGGCGTTGCAGGGTGACTACGTCCGGGGGCTGGGTGCTATCCGCAGGCACTTCACGGCTGGCCGCAGCGGCGCGGTTAACATGAACCCAACCGTCGAGCACGTAGCTGACAAAGGAGCTATGGCGCTGGTTGACGGCGGCCCCAAGGCCCAGGACGCCCTGGTCTGCCGCTACGCCATCGACCTGGCCTGCGACAAGGCAGCGGAGTTCGGGGTAGGCTGGGTCAGCGCCCAGTGCTCCGGCGGCACGCTGGCGCCCTTCATGAAACGGGCCACGGCGAGAGACATGGCGGCCATGGTGTTCATCCAGGCCAGGTTCCCGGTGGTGGCGCCTACGGGAGGCTCCAGTCCCATGCTGGGCAACGCCCCGGTGGGCTTCGGCATACCCGCCGGACGACACGATCCTGTGATAGTGGACATGTCCATCACTCAAACTTCCGCCAGTCCGGTGGCTGATGCTGCCCGCCAGGGCAAGCCGGTTGCGTCGGACATGATTCTGGATTCGTCGGGCCAACCCACCACCGACACCTCGAACTTCCTGAAGCCCGACTATCAGGGGCCGCTGTTCGTTCCCCAGGGGAGCATATTGCCTCTGGGAGGCGCCCGCAGCGGCCACAAAGGCTATGCTATGGTCTTTTTCGTCGGGCTGTTGAGCTATCTAATGACAGATACCACTGCGCCCTGGGACTTGGCCATGGACTCCGACATTGATGGTCGCCCTGGGACCGTGTTCCTGGCCATGGACCCGTCCACCATCATGCCCATCGACCGCTTCAAAGAGCAGGCGGACGAATTCATCGACCAAATCACGTCGTCGCCTAGTAAAGAGGGAGTAGACCAGATACTCTACCCAGGTCAGAGGTCCCAGCAGCTCCAACGCCAGGGTAGGGAGCGGGACAGCGTCACAATGCCTGCCAGCCAGTACCATGACTTGGCTGCATTAGCCAAGGAACTGGGAATGGACGGGGTCCTGTAAGCCGGACCGGCCCCGATTTCGGACTTAGCGGCATGCGGACCGGACTAATGGTGCGAAGCCTACTGCCTGCGTTAGCATTTTGGGTGGGGGTTGTCCTCACTGCTGGATGCGGGGAACGCGCGTCTACTCCGACCCCAGGTCCCACTGAGTCCTTACCCACACAGGTCTCGGCTACGGCTGTCCCAACCTCTCCGGCACAAGTCACACCTACAACCGTCGCAACAGTCCCCACGGTCACTCCCAGGCTGTCCCTGGAGACTCTCACCGAAACGCCTCCGACGGCAACTCCTGCATCAACCGACCCATCGGCAACTAACCCGCCCGACCCCACACCTACACTGCCGGAATTAAGGCCTCTGCAGGTGGAACGTGTCTTCAGGAACCTGGACTTTCGCGGCCTGACCAATCTGGCCCAGCCCTCAGCCGGGGACGACCGCTTGTTCGTCACAGAACAGTCCGGCAGAATTCTTGCGTTTGCCGACGACCAGGATGTCGACGAGGCGCAAGTGTTTCTGGACATCCGTGACCGGGTGAACGACTCAGGGTCGGAAGAAGGGCTGCTGGGCATCGCTTTCAACCCACAGTACGATGAGAACGGCTACTTCTACGTCTACTATTCAGCCTCTGGGCCCCGCCGGTCGGTCGTATCTAGGTTCGCGTTGGGCGTCGAAGGTCAGACCGCCGACCCCAACAGCGAGCTGGTAATAATGGAAATCGAGCAGCCGTACAGCAACCACAACGGAGGCCAGCTCGCCTTTGGCGCCGACGGGTTCCTGTACATTGGCCTGGGGGACGGAGGGGCGGCGGGAGACCCAATGGGTCATGGACGCAACATCAAAACCCTGTTGGGCTCCATTTTGCGAATCGACGTGTCAGGGTCCACACCGGAAATCCCCTACACCATCCCTAGAGACAACCCTCTTGTGGACAATCCCGACGCCCGTCCAGAGATATGGGCTTACGGGCTCCGAAACCCCTGGCGGTTCAGTTTCGACTCGGAAACGGGGCAGCTTTGGGCCGGCGACGTAGGGCAGAACAGCCTGGAAGAGGTGGACCTGGTGGAAAAGGGCGGCGACTACGGCTGGAACACACTAGAGGGAACCAGATGTTTTTCTCCTCGCTCCGGGTGTGACGAAACCGGAACGGTCCCGCCGGTGTGGGAGTACCCCACAGGAGCGGAGGGTTGCTCGGTCATCGGGGGCTACGTTTATCGAGGCGAGGGAACTCCTTCCCTATATGGGGCCTATGTCTTCGGGGACTATTGCTCCGGCAAGATATGGGCCATCCGCTACGACGGCCAGGAAGTCACCGATCACCTGCTGCTGGTGGACACCGACCTGCGCATCGCCTCCTTCGGCCAGGACCGCAACGGCTCCATCTACGTGCTCTCCCAGAACTCGGGGATATACAGGCTGAGCCCTTAGCGCTGAACCAGGGGACCTCACCAACTAAGTGGCTGATTGTTCTACTTCAGTTGACTCCAGTATTCCGACACCGGAGAACAGTCGCTCGACTACTCTCCGTAGTTGGCGGATACATTCGAATCTTCATCAAAGATTCGAACGTAGGGCTGATACAAGAATATGCGATTGCGTCTACGGCCAGAGATTTCTTCCAATATTCCTGCCTCAACAAGACGCGCGACTAGGTTATTTGCGGCGGAATAGCTAACCCCTATTATCTCCTGAACACGGTTCACTGACACCATAGGCTGTCGATAGAGATGTTCAAGTACCCGGTGCCCCTTGCCCGTAACGTGGCCGAGGTTGTCGGTTACGATCGCTCGGTGTTGCTCTCGTAACGCAAGGATGCGCCGAGCGGTCCTAGTGGCTTCTTCGCTGACTTCAACGACACCCTGGAGAAAAAAGGCTAACCAACCCTCCCAATCCCCGGTATCGCGCACAGCTTGGAGACGGTCATAGTACTCAGCTCGGTGATTCCTGAAAAAGTGTGAGAGATATAGAACAGGTTGTTGAAGGATTCCCCGTTGGGTCAGAAGGAATGTGATAAGCAGTCTCCCTATACGGCCGTTTCCGTCGAGAAACGGGTGGATAGTCTCGAACTGGGCATGCACCAATCCGATACGGATGATGTCCGGAATGTCATCCTGGGTATGGAGAAAGGACTCCAACTCTCCCAGAATTCTGGGAAGTTCAAGGGGAGGAGGAGGCACAAACACTGCCTCGTTAAGGGTACAGCCTGGGGGGCCGATCCAATTCTGAGAATTCCGTAATTCTCCAGGCTGAAGTTGCGCCCCACGCACACCTCTAAGGAGTTTCACATGGATTTCCTTGATCAGCCTGATGGAAATCGGCAATTCCCGCAGACGTTCCAAACCGTAGTTCATGGCGCCTATGTAATTGATTACCTCACGTACATCGCCAGGACGGTTTGGAGACAGAAATTGTGCTTCTGCCGCCAGCACATCGTGAAGCGAACTCTGAGTCCCTTCTATTTGGCTTGATAGCACAGCCTCTTTACGTACGTACATAAATACGAAAAGATCAGCGTTAGGCAGCGTTTCAATGGAACCGTCAAGCCGGCCCAACGCACGGTCGGTCTGAGACAACAAAGTTTGAAGCTCACCTGACAGATACACCATCGGTTCCGGCGGAAGCGAAACTGGGATGAATGCTCGATGGCCCGTTGGCTGGGTCACGTAGCGTCCGGCTCTATTGGATGCTGATGATGGCTCTGCTGTGGGCGTGCTCATTTTTCAGTGGTTAGCTCTATATTGCTGACTCGGTTCAATATAGAGGGTTTTCGACTCTATATTATAGCTATACTAAAATATAGACCTTGATTCCGTCCTTATGCAAGGGCGGGTGCAATACCGGGCAACAGTTACTTCGTCAATCCCCGTTGCGCCGGACTAAGCCGGTTCCCAAGGTTCGCAGTGTTCACTCCTAGGAAATAATAACTTAGGCGTATCCGTACGTCGTGTCCAAGTCCTCCACTGACAGTTAGCGCCGTCGGAGATCACACCTCCCGCAGGGCGGGCAGCAGTTCGCGGGAAATCATGTCCATGCTGTGGAGGGCTGTTTCGGCAGGCATCCCCGCCCAGTGGGTACGGATGATCAGGTGGTTGACCCCGATTTCTTCCCAGTAGGGCCGGAGTTGTTCGTAGCATTCCTCGGGTGAACCGATGATAAAGCGGTCCTCCAGCAGGTCGTCGAATGCCTGGTTGAAGGTCTCGTCCTCTGGCATGGCCTCGTCCTGGCCCCACGCCGCATAGTCCTGGTACTTGCCCGCCAGATATGGACCTGCCATCTCCAGGGCCTTCCGCCTATCTGAGCTGCAGAAGACCTCCTTGAGGCATGGGAACTCTGTGGGGAAGGGCTTGGCGAGGCGGTCCAGCTCTTCCCGGTACAAGACCATCTGCCGCTTGATGGTGGCAGTGGTGGAGTGGGGGTTTATGAACCAGTTATCGCCCAGCCGTGCAGCCCGCTTCACGGCCCGGTCGTTGTTGGCCGCGAACCATATTGGAGGGTGGGGCTTCTGGACCGGGCGGATGTTCATGTGCACTCCGTCCAGCTTGGTGACGTCGCTCTCATGGGTGACTTGGTCCTCCGTCCATAGCCGCTTCACCAGCTCCAGGCATTCCTCGAACCGGGCCACCCGCTTGCCCCTGGACACTCCGAAGGCGTCGAACTCGGTGTCGCGGTAGCCGAGGCCGACACCAAACACGAAGTTGCCCCTGCAGATAACGTCCAGCGAGGCCACGGTTTCGGCCACGTAGACTGGGTTGTGAAGGTTGAGGAGCAGGATGCCCAGACCAAGGGTCATGTCGCCAGCTTCGCCCTGCAATCTGGCCAGGAAGGGCACCAGCTGAAGCTGCTGGTTGTTGCCCTCGTTCAAGTAGTGCTGCCCTGAGAGGAGCGAGTCCCATCCGTTGTCACGGGCGTGGCGCACCATAAGGACCTGCTCGTCCAGCGCCTCCACCATGTCCTTGTCCAAATGCTGCTGGTTGGTGAGAAAAAGGCCTACCTTCATGCTTCGTCTCCATCGGGTTTTCAACCCGCTGATTATATCAGGCTATGCCTGCCGCCAAACTTTAACATTGTCTTCATGGGTTTCCGTTATATTCGGTACCGCAATCGAGGACTGGAGACCTACATATGACTGGACTGTTCGAGGCGTTAAAGCTTGTAAGATTCTGGCAATGGCTAACCTTGTTGATTGTATTTGCAGGGGCGACTGGGGGGACGTATGGCGGATATCTGTTGGTAGCCAGCCCGGACAAGGCAAGCTTGGCCGAAGACCAGCAATTTGTTCCTGTGGTACGGGACGACCTGGTCACATCTATCGCAGTGAACGGCAGCCTAGTGTTCCCAAACACCGAGTCTCTGCGATTTGACGACCAAGGAACGCTGGGAGACCTCCGTGTGATTGAAGGCGAGACAGTCGTGGCTGGTCAGCCAGTAGCCGCTTTAGATCAGGCCACGGTAGCCTCTTTGGAAAAGGACCTCGCCCAGGCACGCGTGGACATTGAAATGGCGAAGGAAGCTCTGGAAGAAATCCATAGCCCCACTACTCAGCTGGAAATAGTTGAAGCCGAATTGAAGGTCGCCAATGCCAGAGTGGCTGTCCTGGACAGCTGGGACAAGGCGCTCCAGCTCTTCACCCCTCCGACTGAGCATCAATTAGCCCAAGCTGAATCCGCCGTAGCCAAAGCACGGCTAGGGATTGATGCCGCCCAGGAAGCCTTGGACTCCTTGACCAGCGGACCAGACCAGGACACGATCGACACCCTCCTGTTTCAAATCGAGTCAGCCCAAGTTGCTTTGGACAATGCTCACCGGGACCGTTCCCTCGTCTTGGATGAATGGGACGGCAAACTAGCAGCCGCAGAGGACGCCATTAACCCGTTGGAGGACGAGTATGTCCAGTTGTTCATCAAATGGTTGGGGATAGACCAGGAACAGGTGGACGCCGATGTCGAACCGGATTCTTTGTTGGTCCAATGGCAAGTGTCCTTGGAAACCCTGTTCGACCCCGCGGTGAGGTTCTTGGACATTCGAAGAGGACGCTTGTCCCAGGGACCTCCGCCGGATGATCCGAACACTCCCTGGAGTGAGGGGGTCATCTACGCCTGGACTAACCTTTCTCCTTACGACATCCAGCCGACGTGCGACGTTGATTCCACCGACTCCAACGTCTTGTGCATCCAAGCCGAACTTTCTGACGCCTGGGATAAGCTGGAATCAGCCCGCGCCGACCTCCATACGTTGCAAACTCAAGCAGAAAAAGCCAACGCTAATGCAGAAAACTCTGTGGCCAGAGCCGATGAATCTCTACAGGAAGCCGTAGACAAACTGGAGGGGCTCGAAACTGAAGCCGATGCTGTGGAAGTGGAAAGCAACGTGAAGGAGATAGGGCTGGCCAAGGCGAGTTTCGATGAGGCCGAGGCTGAACTGGCCGATCTGCAAGAACGTGTCTCCCTGGCGCTTGTCATGGAAGAACGGGGCGCCAACCTGACGACTGGTGAAGGAATCCATGTGTCCATGCTTCCCATGGACTACATGAGCGAATCGATGGCCTTGGAAGCGTTGGCAGGCCTTAAAGACGTTGAACTGGCGGAAGCCAAACTGTTCGATGCTGAGGAGTCGCTGACCGAGTTGATCAACACCGCACCAGACTTCCAACTTGTCGCTCTTGAGGAGGCTGAATTAACTGCTGCTGAGTTGGACCTGGACACAGCCCAACAACGGATTGAACGAGCGGTCCTAACGTCTCCAATCAGCGGCGTGGTGACTGAAATCAACGCGGACGTGGGTGAAAACGTCGGCCCTAACACCACGATAATGACCGTGGTGGACTCCACCGTAGTAGAGGTGGATGGCGTGGTGGACGAGATAGACGTTCTGTCGATACAACTCGGCGCAGCAGCCAGCGTCACGATGGACGCCCTGCCGGGCCAGTTCCTACCTGGAACTGTCTCTTACATATCTTCAGAGGCCGACAACCAGCAGGGCATCGTGACCTATCAGGTCGGCATACGGGTAGATGTCCCTTCAGGAATCACTGTACGTGAAGGCCTTACTGCTATTGCCCAGTTGGTGTTGAGTTCCGAACCCGATGTGCTCCTTATCCCATTGCAGGCGGTCCGGGGGAGCTTTAGTCAACCGACAACGCTGGTCTTCCAGGATGGGGTCCTGGCAGAGAAAGCCATTGCCACAGGCGCAAGCGACGACTTTTGGGTCGTGGTGGAGCAAGGACTTGTAGAAGGTGAGCTTGTTGTAATGGAGGGGGGAGGCACGTCCAACGTGGGATTCTTTGGAGGCGGACTCGGAGGAGGAGCCGGGTTTGGCGGCCTCCGTGGGCCGCTAGGCGGCGGAGGCAGACCGTGATCCGTCTAGAAGAGGTCACTAAGGTCTACTCTATGGGCGCTGTGGACGTCGCCGCTCTTAGAGGTGTGTCGCTCACGGTGGAGACAGGCGAGATGGTTGCCGTCATCGGGCCCTCAGGGTCGGGCAAGTCCACCCTAATGAACCTGATGGGATGCCTGGATGTCCCTACGTCGGGCCGTTGCTTCATCGGAGATGAAGAGGTGGGTCTTCTGGGAGATGATCGGTTAGCCGGCATACGCAACAAGAAGATAGGATTCGTGTTCCAGACCTATAACCTCCTGCCCCGCGCTTCAGCATTATCCAACGTGGAACTGCCTCTGTTGTACGGCGCTGAACCCAACCGCAGGAGGCGATCGAGGGAAGCGCTGGAACGAGTCGGGCTGGGAGACCGGACAGACCACAAGCCCTCTCAACTTTCAGGGGGCCAGCAGCAACGAGTCGGCATTGCAAGGGCCCTGGTAAAGAACCCTCCGATAATCTTGGCCGACGAGCCCACCGGGAACCTGGACAGCGAGTCCAGCCGCGAAATCATGGACATCCTACATGCTCTGAACCGCGACGAGGGACATACCGTGATAATCGTGACCCACGAGCCCGACATCGCTTCCCAGACCGACAGAGTCATATCCATGTTGGACGGTCTCGTGGTCAGCGACAATATGACGGCGGACTCGGGCAGCAACGAGGCGACGGCCCCATGACGCCTCACGCCGTAATCGCCACGGCCCTGATTTCCCTGGGAGCCAACAAGCTCAGGGCGGGACTGACCTTGTTGGGCATCGTGATAGGCGTCGCCGCCTTCATCACGTTAATGGCAATAGGGCGGGGAGCCCAGGAACAAATCACATCCCGAATCGAATCTCTCGGGTCTAACCTGTTATTTGTAACCGCCGCGTTCAACTTTGACGGATCATCGGCTTTAACCTTGGAAGACGCCGAAGCTCTCCTGGACCCTGTGTTCGCCCCGGCGGTAGCCGCTGTTTCCCCTGAGATTAACACGTCCGGTCAAATCGTGTACGGGAGATTGAACACAGGCGGCCAGATCATAGGAGTTGCCCCCAGCTACGAATCGGTGCGTTTGTCCCCTGTGGCCTCCGGCCAGTTCATCTCGCAGCAGCATTTGGACAACCGTTCCACGGTGGCTGTGTTGGGCTCCCAAATAGCACAGGATCTGTTCGGCCTCAGGGACCCGGTTGGCCAGGCGATACGCATCGGCGGCCGCCAGTTCTGGGTGATTGGAGTGCTGGAGAGCAAGGGCGGAACGGGCTTCGGCAGCGTAGATTCTCAGGTGTTGGTCCCCATTACTACGGCCTACTATCGGCTTAGCTCTCAGCGGACCCCCCAGGGAGGAGTTTCAGTCCAGACGATAACCGCCCAGGTGGTTGACGCTGAGTCGATGGACGAGGCTACGAGGCAAATCGAGACACTGATACGGCTGCGGCACAGAATCACTGGGGAGAACGATTTCACCATCGTTAGTCAACAGGAGGTCATTGAGACCCTGGAGGAAACCACCGAGACCTTCGTAATATTTCTGGGCGCTATCGCAGGAATTTCCCTGCTGGTGGGCGGCATCGGAATCATGAACATCATGCTGGTGTCCGTCACCGAACGCACCAGGGAGATAGGCATACGCAAGGCGGTGGGCGCCAAACGGAGGGACATCCTGTTCCAGTTTATGTCGGAGGCCACCATCCTCAGCATAGGCGGAGGCGGAGTAGGAGTCCTTCTGGGGTTGGTCCTGTCCAACGTGCTGGACGGAGTTACATTGGGCAACCAGGCTTTCGAGACAGTCACCAGCGGCGACATCCCTGTATTGGCGCTGATAGTCTCCGCGGCCATAGGGCTTTTTTTCGGCATCTACCCAGCGGTGCGGGCATCGAGGCTCCATCCCATCGAGGCCCTGAGGTATGAGTAGAGCTTATTGAAGGGGGAGCACGTGACCAATAGGACTTTGTTGTTGCTGGTTATAGCGGCGCTGATAATTGGCGGAGGTCTGGGAGGAATTCTAGTTGTGTTTCTCCCTTCGGACGAGGAGAGCGAAAATCTCACCATGTCCCCTGCCGGGCTTCCCCAACCGGGCGCCGGATTGATTAGCAGTCAGGTTGAAGGAGATGCGCCTTCCTTGCAGAGTCTCCAGGAGCTGGGGGAAAGGGTTCAAGCCGGTGAGGCGGAGCCTGAAGAACTCCAGGCGGAACTTCAACAACTCCGACAGCGATTTGCTCAACAAGGCGGGGCCGTCGGAAGTCAGTTGGATCAAGCCAGTGGAGGTGTCGGCGCTGGACTCGGCAGCTCGGTGACAGGAGTGGTGGAGTCCATGGACGGTGGTATTTTGGCCCTGGCCACTCCCGTCGGACCGCTTCAAGCCACAGTAGGGGATAACACAGCCGTAACCGCACTCTGGGAAGAAGAGGGGACATTCGACGACCTGACAACCGGTGTTCAAGTGAGGCTAGTGGTGGAACCCAATGACGATGGATCGATGAACGTCGCCAGCGTTTTCGTGCTCCCAGAGGACATCGATTTGCCTGTGGGAGCCGGATTCGGAGGTCGGTCGGGGGGAAGGGGCGGCGGACAGGGAGCTTTCGGCGGCGGACAAGGGGGTTTCGGCGGAGAAGGCGCTGGTCAACAGCCGAACGCAGGTCTAGCGCTTCGCGGAGCGGCAGCGGCAGGCGGTCTGACTGGGGTCATAGAGTCCTCGGAGGGTGGAGTTCTGGCCGTTAGCACACCAATTGGTTCCATCGAGATCCCCGACGATGATGACTTGGCTGTCACTATCGTCTCTGGGAACGCCGGTGATTTGGAGGACCTCACCACCGGTCTGACCGTGTTGGTTTCACTGGAGCCCAACGACGACGGCGCGCTGGAAGCGATCAGCGTCACCATAGCTCCAGAAGGGAGCCAACTGCCTCTTGGAGGCGGTTTCGGAGGAGCGATCGGATTTGGCGGCGGATTGGGAAGGCCATAGACCCTTCGACAGGCTCAGGGCGAACGGGGTGAGAGATGGGTTTTCGCTGTCCCGTTCGACTGGCAGCAGTTTCTTTCTATCCCGTTCTTGGTGAGAGTTCACGTTTCCGTTAGTGGTGAGCTTGTCGAACCACCTCTGGCAAGCCTTTGTGATTTTGCCCAATCACCACGAATCAGTGCATCCTTCTTCACACACGACCAACCCTTGATCTGGCGTTCCCTCGCAAGAGCATCCAACCCGGTGGGAAAAGACTCCGAGAACACCCGTCCAACCGGTCTCCTGGTCGACGTATAACCTCCCACGGCTCCCAACGCATGAGCAGCCATTCTGGTTTCTAGATTATCAGTGTGTCCCGTGTAATACGAACCATCGGAACACAGGAGGATGTACACGTAAAAGGGCAAAGAAGTCTCGTAACCCGTTGTTCCTAATCGAGAATGCTGCGCCGCTAGTTTCCGCCCTCCAGGCCGAACACACGGCGGATGTTCCGGTGGAGTATGTTCGCCTTGTCATCGTCGCTGATGTTGGCGTCCAGTATCTCGTCCAGAATCGGAGGCCTCTTGGGATCGGGGCGGTCCGCGTATGACGGGCCTACGGCAAAGGTGATGTTCCTTGACCCGTGATTCTTCACCCAACTGTCGATTTCTATCCGCGTCGGGCCTCCCACGTCCCACACCACGTTGGGAGTAAGCTCGGCCAGGTACTCCAGGTATCCGGTGCCGCCGTGGGTGAAGAAGGCGTCCAAGGCCACGAAGTTTACTTCAGGGAACTCCTGGGCCAGCTTCTGAAGCCTCCAGGGAGCTTCCAAACCTGACTCGGAGTTGGTGTGGAAGATGGCCGCCATGCCCAAGTCGGACATTTTGCGGAGAATAGGCCGCATCCATACATTGTCAATGAAGCATCCTTGAAACCTGTGGTGCCAGCTAACGGCATCCAGCTTCAATTCATGCTTGATCCGGTCGATTTCCTCCAGGCTCCTCTCGCCGTGGGTAGGTTCCACGGTGCCGGCGACGATGCCGAAATGGGCAGGGTCCATATTCCGGTACTCCGCCATGCCGTCGTTGACACGCATGGTGTCTTTAATGCCGTCGGGCTTGAGGTAGCCGTGGGCTGGCTGTATAACGGCCCAGTCGATTCCCTGAGCCTTAAGACCAGCCGCTCTCCGCTGTTGCTCTTCTTGCAGTCCGAGTGAAGACCCGCCGAAGCCCCCGTCTCCCAGGATATTGCTAAGGTCTCCGATGTGCTGGTGGGCGTCTATGACTTCCATACTTCTTCCTCCTCAAGCTGTGCGGGCGCCGCCTCAGGACTCACGCAGCACGAGCCTGTCTAATTTGCCGCACCATGATATACCTTTACCTCAATCTCTGCACGAGCGCAGCCAGCCACAAAGAGAAGCGGGACGAGCCTTGCAGCTCGTCCCGTCGATGGCCTCGTGGATTCCGTAAGCTCGTTACTCGGTCGAAGCGCCTTTGTCTTTGTCAAAGTAGCCGGACTTGCCCTTACCGTAGAAGCCGAAGCCCTTTCCACCCTTCCAGCCGCCATGACCTCCGCGCTTGAACATAGGGAAGACGTCATCGGGCCGGTCCTGGAACCATTCAAGATAGTCATCGGCCTGGTCCTGGGTGATAAGTCCCTTCTCCACCTTGGCATCGAGCATGGCCTCAACCCGTTCCTCGGCCATCTCATTCCTGGCCTGCTCAAAGGCGTCGCTGACCGTGTCCTCGTCGAGTTCAAGAATGGAGGCCACCTTGGATATGAACGTGCTCTTGGGAGAGTTCCCATCTCCATCCGCGTCGCTGAGTCCGCCGGTGGCAAACCCGGCCCCTACGCTAAGGCCTGCCGCCAGAATCCCCACGGCCACGATGACCAGCAGCCATTTCCTTCTCATACTCGTCTCCTTCCCCTACTCGGTGGATGGTTTCGGTGGCTGTCGGGATGTCCCGGGCCCGTCCCCACAACGACCACGACAGCCACCATACCAACGGGGTGTCAAGGAAATGTTAATCTTGGCGCCAATTTAGCGGACTTCCTCAAAAAGGTGAGACCCCCGCCGTAAGCGAGGGCCTCTTGTCTCCAACTATCCAGCCGGGTTACTGACTTACACGATGGGCTCGGCGATGCCCATCTTCTTCACCTCTGGAAGCACTTCCTTGGCGAAGAGTTCCATGCTCTTCCGTGCCTTGTCCATGGGCATGCCGCCGTAGCGGGCGAACCCGAACATGTGCATCGGCGAAGTCGTCTCGATGGCCAACTTGATCTTGGCTATGCACTGCTCCGGCGTACCGATGCATGTCCCGGCCTCGGCGCGGAGCCGTTCCGTCTCTTCCAGCGAGTGGAAGGCCGCCCGGTCAGATGCCGCCTGCTCATGGGAGGATGGAGGGTCGGCCTCGTTGGGCACCGGAGCGTCCGCCCCATACTGCTCGTATCCTGACGTGGCCTTGAAGTGTTCAGGGTCATCGAACTCGTAGTGCTTGGTGGCCGAGTAATTGAATCCAGCCATCCAGCGGCTGTATCCCTCTTCGGCCTCGTCCTCAGTCTCGGCGCAGTACATGAACACGCCCACCACTGGGTTCCTGGGTTTCATGCCGGCTTCTCCGCGGGTGCGGTTGTAGAACTTCAAGTCGGCGATGTGATCGTCCCACGGCTTCTGGGGAATGATCATCAGGCCGGCGCCCAGGTGGGCAGCCGTCTCAATGCTGGGAGGCGTCACCGACGAGATGTACACCTTGTCCATCAGGTTCTTGGACCTGGGGGCTGGGCGTATCACCGTCTCCGGAATCTGGAAGAACTTGCCGTCGTAGGAGAATGAGTTCTGGGTGAGTCCCAGTCTGATTATCTCGAAAGCTTCCCGAAACCGTTCGCGGGAGGTGTCCATGGGTATGCGGAACCGCTCGAACTCGTACCTGGCCAGGCCTCGTCCGAACCCTATTATGAACTCCCTGTCCTCGCCGAGCATGATGTCCACCAGGGCTATCTGCTCAGCCACCCTCACCGGGTCGTGCCAGGGCAGGACCACCACCATGGTGGCAACGTCCAGCTTGGGGTTCCTTCCGGCATAGTAGGAGATTAGCTGCAGGCAGTCCGGCGCCATGCAGTAGGGGTCGAAGTGGTGTTCCGGAGACCAGACCGAGTCGAATCCCAGGTCCTCAGCCAGGTCCGTCAGCTGGAAGGTCTCGGTGGTCAGTTGATGGTCGGGCGTCTCCGGATCTTTGGAGTAATCAGCAGCCAGGTGTCTATCCCAGTCATGCCAGTTGGCATTAAGATGGGCAATGCCGAATTTCACGTTGAGCCTCCTTCAGTTCCATGAACCTTAGCCTTTTCGCAGCATGGGCAGTATATCTTGTCGACTCCTATGCGTCAAAGCCGCCGACTCTCCGGCGGCCCCGACCCGCGCCTGAAACCGCCCCTGCAAGTTCTGATGAAACATAGCTCCAGACCCGTGACAGTGGTGACCAGCGCCGCAGGACTGGCGGAGGCAGTTCGTCACGCCTACGATCATCCTCATGTGGCCGTTGACTTGGAGTCCAACGGTTTCCACAGATACCCTGAACATATTTGCCTGGTCCAACTTGGGGTCGGCGAGTCCGTGTACATCGTCGATCCCCTGGCCATCGACGACGTGAGTCCTTTAGGACGGCTCCTGGCGGACGACAGCGTAGAGAAGGTCATGCATTCGGCGGACTACGACATCAGGAGCCTGGACCGGGACTGGAGTTTCCATACGGCTGCGTTGTTTGACACCAGCATCGCTGCTGCGTTCCTTGGCTCCTCCAGACTGGGGCTGGATGCAGTCCTCAAGGAGTATCTAGGCGTGGAAGTGACCAAGACCAAACGCATCCAGAGGTCGGACTGGACCCGGCGTCCATTGAGCAGCGAGGCTATGGAGTATGCGGCGGACGACGTCCGTCACCTGGTGTCCTTAAGGAACAAGCTTGGCGCAGAACTGTCCAGGCTCTCCAGGCTGGAGTGGGTTAAAGAGGAGTGTGAGCGTCTGAGCCGGGTGCGCAGCCAGCCGCCTGACCCGAATTGGGCCTTTCTGTCAATCAAGGGGCGTTCGGCGCTGGACGCAAGGGGCCTTGGGGTCCTCCGTTCTCTGCACCGGTTCAGGGAGCGGGAAGCGCTCCGACGGAACACGCCTCCGTTCAAGATAATATCGAACGGGAAGCTGGTGGAACTGGCATCCTCTCCTGAGCGTGACCTTGGCTCAGTGGGAGGTCTGGGACGGTTCGGACGCGGCGCAGACATGGGCCGTCTCCGGGTGGCCATTCA
>DAOUJI010000088.1:0-4121 GCA_034422875.1 Dehalococcoidia bacterium
CATGTTGGCGCAGTGGTGCTGCACAGCCTGGAACGAGCCGATGGGCCGCCCGAACTGGACCCGCTGCTTGACGTACTCCAGGGTCATGTCCAGGACCGCCCCGGCGCCTCCCAGCATCTCGACTGACTTAGCTGCGGCTCCCCTTTGGATGGCCAGGTTCAGCGCGGCCCAGCCCTTGTCCACTTCTCCCAGCACAGCCGATGCGGGGACCTTCACGTTGTTCAGGCCGACTTCCGACTGCCTGTCCGACGCCACGGTGCTGAGCATCTCGATGGATATGCCCTGGGCCGAGGCGGGAACTATGAACAGAGTGATGCCGTCCTCAGGGTCGCTTCCTTTGCTCGTTCTGGCCGCCACGATAATGTTGTCGGCGGTGTGGGCGTCGGGCACGAACAGCTTGGTGCCGTTGAGGGTGAAACCGTCGCCGTCCCGTGTGGCTTCCGTCTCGATGCCCCAAGCCTCGTAAGTGGCGCTGGGTTCAACGACGGCAAAGGCGAATGTAGTCTCGCCCTGGCAAATTTTGGTCAGGTATTCGTCTTTCTGGGCGTCGTTGCCCGCGTCCTGGATGGTCAATCCGGCCATGACCACCGTGGAGAAGAAGGGGCTTGGCGCAAGCGCCCGGCCCATCTCTTCCACCAACACAGCCAGGTCAACGAAGTTGCCCTCGGTGCCTCCGTACTTCTGGGGAAATGCAACCCCCGTCCATCCCAGGTCGACAATGGACTTCCAGAGCTGGTCGGGATATCCCTTGGGGTCCTGCTCCATGTCCCGCACCAGGCTGTGGGGGCACTCCTGGGACAGGAACTCTCGGGCGCTGTTCTGCAGCATCTGTTGGGTCTCGTTGAATCCTAGGTCCATCTTTCTCTTCCTCCTGCGCAGTCCAGGGTGGACTTTGCTAATCGGTTCTCGCTATTTGACGGAGTTGGCGCCCCGGGCTTATCCCCGGGGAAGCCCCACACCCCTGGTGGCGATGATGTTCCGTTGAATCTCCGAGGTGCCCGCGGCGATGGTGCCGGAGAAGGAGGACATCCAATGCTCGACCATCCGGCCCATCATCTGGGAACGGGCGTTTCCCGGCCTGAGCTGCCCATACATCCCCATGACTTCCAGGCAACCGGAGGTGACTTTCTGGAGCAGTTCGGTGCCCATCACCTTGCTCATGGAAGCTTCCTTGTTGGGAATCATCCCCTGCTCCTGCATCCAGGCCACGTTGTAGGCCGTAATTCGGGCAACCTCCGCCTCGATATGCAGGTCAGTGAGTTTGTTGCGGGCAACAACGCTGTTGTGTTCATTCACGTCGTTGGGGCGACCCTTAACGTACTCCACCGTGTCGGCCACCAGCCGCCTCGCGCTGGCCGAGAAGTCCACGCCCGACCGCTCGAAGTCCAGCAGAGTGACCGCCACATACCATCCACGGTTTTCCTCGCCCACGCGGTTCTTTTTCGGCACCCGCACTTCGTCGAAAAAGACCTGGTTGAACTCGTGGATGCCCGTCATGTTGGGTATGGGCCTGACGGTGATGCCCGGTGTGTTCATGTCAACGAGAACGAAGCTGATGCCCCGGTGTTTCGGAGCGTCCGGGTCTGTTCGCACCAGCATGAAAATCCGGTCCGCCCGGTGGGCCATGGAGGTCCATATCTTGCTGCCGTTGATGACGTAGTCGTCGCCGTCAGACCTGGCAGAGGTCTGGAGGGACGCCAGGTCCGAGCCGGACTCGGGTTCGCTGTAACCCTGGCACCACTGGACCTCACCCTTTGCGATGGGAGGCAGAAACTCCTGCTTCTGGTCCTCCGTGCCGTGAATCATCAGGGTTGGCGAGAGCATCTTCACTGCGAAGATGTCCCTGCCTGGACACCTGTTGTAGGTCAGTTCTTCGGTGAGGATTGTGGACTTGATGTGGCCCGCGTCCTGGCCCCCGTATTCGCTGGGCCAGTGCATGGTGAGCCAGCCCTTTTCGGACATCTTCTTGCGCATGGACAATGTGAAGTCCCAGTCTTCGTTGTCTGGATTGCGACTTCCTCCCACCCAGTCGGAAGGAATCTCATCCTCGAAGAACCGGCGCAACTCGGCGCGAAAAGCCTCGTCCTCAGGCGAGAATCTGAAGTCCATTCTAGAGGAGCTCCTGGGGATGTCTCAGCGGATAGCCATCGGCATCAGGAACTGATCACGGCAACACAGGTGACCGTCCTGACTACGCCGCCAATTGTGTGTATTCTCTCAGTAACCAAAGAGCCCATTACATTCATGTCCGGCGCGTCAATCACAGCGATGACGTCGTAAGGTCCGGTGACCACATCCACTGACGCCACGCCAGCGACGCCCCGGAGGGAGTCGCTCACCTCCCGTGTTTTCCCAACGGCGGTCTCTATCAATATGAACGCTCTGCTGGCCATGGAACACCCCCTCAAGCGTCATGCTGCGGGGCTGGTAAACCGCCCCCATTCTACGACTGGCCCTATGGCCTGTCAAATCAAAAAGTGCGGCGCTAGGTCCTCTCCGGCACAGGAAGAACGGGCTCATGCAGAGAGAGCGACCTCAACCCCGGTCAACAGCCAGGATAGTTACTGCGGCCACCGCCCACAGGACCAGCCCCAAGACCAGCTGCTTGTCCCTGACAATGACCCACTCAGGACTCTCTGCGTCGGTGGTGTGGTTCACGATCCACAGATAGCGGAACAGACCGAAAATCACGAAGGGGATGGTCAGCATCATGCTGTGGTTGTCCGGTACATTGGCCGCCTCGAAGGTGTAGAGGGAATAGGCCACCAGGGTTGCCGCTGCCGTGATGATGATCAATTGGCTGAGGTATTCCCTGGTGTACCGGTCCAGAGTTGATCGCTGGCTGACCGCCTTGTCTCCCGACGCAGACAACTCGCTGTGGCGCTTGCTCAGCGCGATGAACAACGCTCCCAGGCCTATGGTGAAGTAGAGCCAGGGAGAGACCGTCACGTCGATTATCTGGGCGCCCGCCACGACCCGCAGTATGTACCCCGCGCTGACCAGCATGACGTCCAGTAGAGCGATCCCCTTTAGAACGCCGGAATAGCCCACGTTGATGGCCACGTATACGGACACAACGACGCCGAATCCCACGTCCAGGAGATACGCGCCGGTCAGACCCGCCGCCATTAGAAGAGCGGCAACGACTCCCGCGGCCGGAGCCGGGAATGCCCCGGAGGCAATGGGCCGGGAGCGTTTTCGAGGGTGGTTCCTGTCCCGTTCCCTGTCGAAAAGGTCGTTTACGACATAGACCGCACCCGCCAGGGCGGCGAATATGGCGGCTCCCGCCAGAGTGTTCAGGAACAGTTCGACGAAAAGCCCGCCGTCGTCCAGAGTCCATCGCTCATCCAGAGAAAAGGCCAGGGGCAGAAAGACGACAATGGCCTTGGTCCACTGCACGGGGCGTGTGGACATGACGGCGGCCTTGAGGACCCTAAAGCCACCGCCTCGGTCTGTAGGGGCGACCGTCTGGTCGCCCGTGGTATGTTCTTCCTCAGCCATATCGCCAGCGACTAAGCAGCGGGCCCTTGAGCTTCGGTCTCCACCCGCTCCGCATCACCGGACTCTCCTTCTCTGTTGGATAGCCGGAACTGCAAATAGACCAGGGCCAGCAGTCCCAGTGCGATGGCAAACCAGAGTGTGCAAACCCGAACGATAAACGTAGCTGAAGATGCTGTCGTCCTGGACATGTCGAGGCGGCCAAGCAATGCTATCATTCCCCCTTCCGTGCCAACAAGACCGCCTGGAAGCAAGCTGACGGCCCCCAGGAGGGTCGCTGCCGCGTAGATGGACACGGCCTCGCCCAGAGACCCCGGCGCTCCCAGGCCCTGCAGCACCACCCACATGGCCAGTCCCTCCATGAACCAGGCCGCGACGCTCAAGGGGAGCACAACCGCCAGTTCCCGCGGCCCCGATAGCTGCTGCATGGCATCGCGGGCGTTGGTGAGGAAGGGCTTCCAGCGTACGGGCAACGGGAGGGTCAGGACCTTGGCGCTGCCCCAGGGTGTAACACACAGCAGGAAGAACGCGGCCACACCTGCTATAACCACTATCGCAGCCGCCCAGCCATAGGGAACGAGGAACAGGCCCCAAACGCTGAGTAGCAGCACCCCGACCAGGTC
>DAOUJI010000089.1:0-7616 GCA_034422875.1 Dehalococcoidia bacterium
CGACGAATCCCACACGGGTCGGAGCAGAACCTGAATACACACTGAGGCAGGCGCTCTACACCCGGGCCTTCTGGTCCCTGGCGGCCTTTTCAGCGGCTGGGTTCATGGTGCAGGCTGGGGTGAGTCTCCACCAGGCCGGACACTACCTGGAAAGAGGGATAAGCGCCGAGGGCGCCGCGGGGACGGTCAGCGCCTTTGCTTTCTCTCAAGTGCCCGGCGGTCTTTTCTGGGCCTATTCTTCGAAGCGCATTCCGGTCCGGTTTCTGCTGTCCGCGACGGGGCTGGTGGTTGGACTGGGCGCGCTGGGCACCGCCTACAGCAGCACGCTGGTGGCGGGAGTCGCATCGGCAAGCCTGTTGGGAGCTGGCGTGGGGGGGCTCCATACTCTGCTGCGTATTGCCTGGGCCGACTACTATGGACGGCGCCACCTGGGGAGCATCCGTGGTGTGACTCTGCCGGTCCAAATCGCCGGGCAAGCCTGCGGCCCCGTGATTGCCGGGTTCATGTGGGACTTCCAGAACAGCTACTACACACCCTTCCTGATTTTCGCCATCTCAGTGTCTGTCGCCGCAGCGTTAGTGCTGTACTCGACCCCGCCTGGCAGGCGAAGTTAAGAATCCCGATGGAGCCAGGGTATGGGATGAGGGAGTGCGGCTGATAGACACCCACAACTAATTCTTCCCCCTGTAATGGGTAAGAGGAAGGGTGTCCAAAGGACAGGCCCTATTGGGTGAGGGTGTTGAACACGTCCTGCCACCAGTCAGCGCCCTGGCGGCCGTAGAGTGAGCGGACCTGGACGACTCCGTTCTCGTCCACCCCGACTTTGGAGGACTGGGCCGTGATCTTGTAGTCGCGGACGATGTCCGTCCTGGCTAAGGCTATTCGGTAGGTCAGGCCCTCGCGGTCCCGGTAGGAGCGTACGTCGCCTTCCGATTCATTGGGGTCTGTCCCGATGGCAATGACCTTCACCTCGTCGGATTGGCTTGTCAGTCCCTGCAGCGTCCGTAACTCGGCGCGGCAGTGGGGTCACCAGGTTGCATAGAAGTAGAGCAGGACGGGGCTGCTCCCTCGGAAGTCCGACAGGGACAGCGTCTCTCCGTCGATGGTGGTCAACTCGAAGTCGGGCGCCATTTCGCCGACGTTGTAACCCACTTTTAGACTCGGCGCCTCAGTGGCCGGAGGCGGCGGAACTGGCGTTGCAGTGGGAATAGGCGTGGCTGTAGGCGGCGGTGTAGGGGTGGGAGGCGGTGGCTCTGGAGTGTTGGTGGGAGGAGGAGGCGATGGGTTAGAGGGCGCGGATGTGGCGGTGGCGGGCGGCACGACAGTGGCCGTGGGGTCCCTGATGGGCGCCTCAGCAGTGGCGGCAGTGGTTGGTTCAGGGTCTGGGTCGGTGGCCCGCACCAGCGGCGTGGAGGGAGGGCTGGCGGGCACGGACGCCGCATTCTCTGTCGGCCCAGGTTCCGACTTCGGTCCCTGCGGACCGCTCGGCGCCGTCGAGGCTGCGGGCTGTTCCGTAAGCGTATTGAACGCGTCCTGCCACCAACCGCCGTCCCTCGTGCCGGGCCCTGACCGCACCTGGACGACTCCGTTCCTGTCCACCCCAACCTTGGATGACTGGGTGGTGATGTTATAGGCGCGGACGATGTCCGTGCGAGCGACGACCATGCGATATGTGATCCCCTGGTTGTCCCGGTAGGAGCGCACCGTATCTTCCGTTTCGGAAGGGTCGGTGCCGATGGCTATCACTTTGACCTCATCGGATTCGTCGGTTAGTCCCTGCAGCGTCCGTAACTCGGCGCGGCAGTGGGGTCACCAGGTTGCAAAGAAATAGAGCAGGACCGGGCTGTCCCCGCGAAAGTCCGACAGCGACAACTGCTCTCCGTCGATGGTGGTCAACTCGAAGTCGGGAGCCATTTCCCCGACCTCGAAACCAACCATCAGGCTCGGCGCCTCGGTTGGCTCGACGGCTGTGGTCGCCGCAGGCTCGGTCGAATCGCCGTCGGAGGGGGCAGGAGTGTCGGTTGGCTGAGGCGGCTGTGTAGCCGTCGGAGCAGGCCCATCCGCCCCTCCGCCGCAAGCCGCCAAGGCTGTCAGCAGGAGGACGCTCGCCAGTAGAATTAACGCCCGAATTGCCATAGCTGTGTTTAGTATCCTTCTCCCCGCCATTCAAGGGCCAGGGTTGCGTAGCGCACAAAGATCGCGCCGCCGGGCCGCGCAAGAGGTCCGTTGATGGCCAGCATGGCTATGGTGAATTCGGAGCCCGGTTCCGTCTCAACCGCAAGCGGCACTCGCTGCGGGATGTTGAAGCCCTGCACAGAACCCCTAACCAGGTCTATCTCTCCGTTCACCCACACTTCACCGTAGTCGTCGATGCACGTCTCGAAGTAGGAACGGGCTCCCCTGGTGTCCCTGCCGTTCACTTGTTCCGGTATGACCAGCTTGGTCCGGTACCACCCAAAGGTCAGGCGGCTTGACCTCCACTGTCCTATGTCGTCTATCACTTCCCACGACGAGTCGTCGTAGTCCGGGAGACGGGCAGGACTGTTTTCCAGTAGGGCCACCAAGCCCTGGTTCGGCTCACCCGGCACCAGGCCCGGCGCAAAACGCCACTGGCCTCCCACCAGAGCCAGGTGTTCGGGGTTGGTCAGGTCCAATGCTGCTCGTGGCATGTCGTCCCCCTATTCTCAGTTATTTTACGATGCTGGACGCTTATCGGATTCCACAGATTCATTTTGAAAGATTGTCAAGAAAGTCCATGATTAAGTCCCTCACACGGTCAGCAGTCTGCTCGTCCAGGGAAAGATCATGGTACACGGCGTCGGGGATGCACTCCTCCAGGTATCGAGCCGCCGACGTAGCGTGATTGGCGTCGTGCCCCGGAATAATCATCGTGGGGACCTTCAGGCTCAGCAACTCCTCCGGCTCGGCACCCGGGGCGGTGTCCCGGTCGAAGAGGCCCTTTCCGATTACACCCACCAACGCCGCATAGCGGTCCACATCCAGCTCAGCGAACGAACGGGCGAACTCGGGGTAGTTGGCGATGACCGGCGCCCACGGCCCGCCCGGCGGCGCGGCCCAGAAGCTGGGTGTCTCACGGGCCGCCTTCATCACCGCCTCCAGCCCGTTCCGTGCAACGAACTGCTGGTGGTCTTCGAAGCGCTTGAGACCCGCTTTCCGGAGCAATACGCCCCCCATGGGCCAGTGCAGTATCAAGCCTCTCGTCCGTTGGGGGTAGGCCACGGCGAAAGCGAAAGCCGCCGACGCCCCCATGCAGCCCCCTATTACAAAGGCGGAGTCTATGCCCAGGCGGTCCAGCAGGCCCGCTGATTCGGCGGCGTAGGTGGGCCAGGATATGTGCTCTATACGGCCTTCTGACAGCCCAGCCTCTCTCCGGTCATAGGCGATGCACGTGTACTTCTGGGCAATCGTCTCCAGCGGCCTGACCTGACTCCAGACCGAGGTTGTGGACCACTTGTCGATGGTCGCGTCGAAAGCTCCCGGCGCCATCATTATCATGGGCGGACCGGAGCCGTGGACCTCGTAGTGGACTTGTAGTCCGTTGACGTCGGCGTACGCCATCGGCCTCCTCAAATCTGGAACGGAGCGCTCAGGCTCCCTGGTAGTCATAAGGCCTGACAGGAATCGATGGGATTGTACTTAGGGCCAATCCGCCCGTCAAGAAAAGCTGACGGTCATCCGGAGGTGCGGGCCGGGGCCGCCTCGCCCGTGTGGGAAGAAACCATCGTGGTTCCTCGTATGTAGCGTCCCAACATGAACAACCCGACTATCAATGTGCACGACAATATCACTGCTCCGCTCAAGCCGAAGCCGAAGCCCACTCCTTGCCGTTCTCCTATTTCACCCAGCATGTACGCCCCGAGGGCCGTGGAACCCCAGGTTATCATGTGGACGCTCATGACTCTGCCCCTGTATTCGTCGTCAGCCAGGGTCTGGAGCATGGTCGTGCTCATGATTTGGAACGCAACGTGGAAGGCCCCAATTGCGCCCACGGTGACCACCGCCCAAGTGAAGTCGGTGACCTGGGACAGGACGAGAAGGCCGGCGCCGTAACCCAGGCCTCCGATGACGAGTTGCCTGGCCGGACGGGTACGGGCTCCCATAATCGCCACCAGACCGGTCATGGCCAAGCCGCCTACCCCAGCGGACAACAGCAATCGGCTGTATGTGTCGATGCCTCCGGTAATGACCTTGTCGGCCAGCTCCGGAAGGAGATTCTGGAAGGCGGCCCCGAACATGCTCACCACCAGTCCCAGTCCGATAATTCCGGCTATCATCCGTTTGCGTGCAATGTACTGAATCCCCCGTAGGAGGGTCTGAACAGGCGACTCCTCACGGGCCTTGGGTCTATGTCCTTGTGGATTCATCAGACAAAGAGAACCCACGGTGAAAACGTACGAGCTTCCTATTAGGTAAAAGACGCTCTCGATGCCCCACAGATTGGTTAGAGGACCCAGCAATATGGGACCGACAATGGCCGCTCCGCCGAACACCATCGAATACAAAGCCACCGCCCCGGCTAGCTGCTCCCTGGGCACAAGGGAAGGCACCATCGCTGAGCGAGAGGGGATGTCTATGGACAACAGCACGCCGGTGGCCACAGAAATGGCAAGCAGGTGCCACGGCTCAATGAGGTCGGCGGTTATCAGGGCGCCCGTTACGAACGCCAGCCCAGCGAAGATGCCTCTCGTCGTGCGCAGCAGCTTGAGCCGGTTCACCCTGTCAGCCAATACGCCGCCCCACACCGAAAACAACAGCACCGGCCCCAGACCGGCGGTGGTGACAAGACCGACCATGGCCGCAGATTCGGTCATGTCGTGCATAAGCCACAGACGGCCCGCAATAAGGGACCACATTCCTATGTTAGAAAAGGCGGCGCCCACCCAGAAGAGGCTGTACTCCCTGTATCGGAAGCAGGAGAAGGCCGACCTTTCGTAGGCGGCCCTTAGGTTCATGGGCCGTCCCGCGTATCTTCCGCGTCGAGCCGGTCCAGCAGCGCCTCCGACCACGCCCTCAGATGGTCCTCCTGGTCAAGCCCGCAATGGGGGCATTCGAAGTCCCCATACCGCAGCCGGGTGGCGCATGAATAGCACCCAAAGACCTGGGATATGGCGGAGAGTATCAGGTTGATGCGGGTGTTTCGGGTCACACGGAGCCGCTTTCATCAGAACGGATTGCCCCAAGTTTAGCACAGGATAAATGCTATACTGGCTGGAAAGTCGGCGGGTCCTTCGACTTCGCTGCGCTGCGCTCAACACGAACGGAGGGCTGAGCCCGTTCACCCTGAGCGGAACGGAGTGGAGTCGAAGGGCCGCTGCGCTCAGCGCTGGCGAAAACATGACCAGGACTTGGGGAGGATTCTATGACCAGAGCGCTTGTGATTCACGGTGCGGGAATGAACATGCGGGGCAAAGCCCAGGTGGAAATATTCGGACCGGACACGCTGGACCAAATCAACGACAAGATACGGGCCTACGCGGGAGAACTGGGCATAGAGGTGGAGTTGTTTCACTCCAACATCGCCGGAGAGGTCATTAACGCCCTCTACGACGCCCACGACAACGGCGTCGACGCGGTGCTCATCAACCCCGCGGGTTACACCACAGCGGGAGGAGCGATAACCAGCGCCGTGACCCAGGTGAGCTACCCGGTCATCGAGGTGCACGCCTCCAACCCTGCCTCCAGGGGAGTGTCGTCCAGCTTCCTGCCCGTCTCCAAGGCGTGCGTCTATGGAGTGGGCGTATACGGATACTACCTGGCCCCTGCAGGCGGCCAAACACCTCACGGGCGGGGACTAGCTCCGCAGAATCGAGTTCTTCACCCTGGTCCAACGCGACCGGAGCCGTTCGCTGGCGTTCAAGAGTCCTTGGAGGCTCTTGTACCGGGAGGAACTGAGCTTGGAGACGCCCAACGCTTTGGCGGCCTCCGACGCAGCCTTGGACCCTGCAATGCTCTCGCCTTGGACCTGAGACCAGGCGGCGTCGATCTTTTCCTCCTGGTCGCGTCCGATGCCGTTGCCTGAGGCGTCCTGCTGCGAGGACCCGGAGGACGCCGTGGTCAGCTCGACAAACACATCACCGCCTCTTCCCCGGGAGCGGTGCACTTTGACCTGAGACGAACCGTTGAGAAACCCACTGAAGCTCCGGTGACCCATGGCTTTGTAGTCGAAGCTGGGGTCCATGCGCAGCATGGTGTTGTGCAGCTTGGCGGCGACCACCTGGCCGTGATCGTCCAATGATGCTTCCATTGCCCGGACCAGCAGGGAGTCGATTTCCTGTTTGAGAGCCGACGTGTCCATCTCGGCCTTCTTGCCGTCGGACAAGGACATGTACCTGTCGCAGGAATTGACCAACGCCCGGGAGACCACGCCGATGTGTCCCGCCCCTATCACCGTCTTGCCCGCGCCCCTCAGAGTGGACACCAGGGGCACAAAGTCGGTGTCGGAGGACACTATGACGTAGGTGTCCAACCCCGGGTTCCTGTGCATCATGTCGATGGCGTCTATCGCCAACGAGATGTCCGCCGCGTTTTTTCCGGAGCCCGGGCTTCGGAAAACTTGCTTGGCTTCGATTCCCAACGACAAGAGTTGGTCGCTCACGTTCTGGGCCTTGGACCAGTCCCCGTAAGCCCTTTTTACGATTATCCTTCCCACGTCAGAAAGCTGGTCGAACAGGTGCTGTATCGAATTCAGCCCAACGTTCTCATAGTCAATCAATACCCCAATTTGGCTCTCCGCCACCCTGTACCTCCGTGGTCTGCCTGGCTCGACGCTCTTGAAATCATAACACGGGGAACCTTTTACGGCAGTCTGGCGAACTAAGCCGCATTGGAACCCCTACAGCCGGAATGTTATCATAGATGACGCGGCTGACAGAAAGGCCGCCGGACACGCGAATCGCCGTTACTTGCAGGAAGGTGCAGATGAGCAAGCTCCTGGACAGGCTTGACAGAATCAGCAAAGGGACCGTGAACCAGATGGGATTTGGCGCAGTACGGGCCGAGAAGACCCCTCCGATGGTGCTGGTGGGCAGAATCGGCAAGGCCAAGGCTGCGTCGACCGCCGCGGCCCTGTCGGAGGCCGGGTTCGACGGCGCCGTACTGGACGGCGTCTCACCCGACGACGTCGGGAAGGTGGCAGACTCCCTGAAGGGCGTTCCCTGGGGCTTGACGCTGGACGAGGTCACCTCCGAGCTGGTGGCGGCCTCCAGAGACAAGGGGTGCGATTTCCTGGCTTTCACTCCGGATAAAGCCGTACTGGAAGCGCTCTCGGACGACGATAATGCAGACGATGAGACTGGCCGCATTCTGTGCATCAGCGCCGACATGGACGAGCGCGCCCTTCAAGTCATAGAAGACCTGCCCGTCAACGCCGTGCTGTTGTCGCTGGACATGGTCAAGCCGCCCTTGACAATGGACCATCTGCTGACGATAGGCTCGGTCAGGGGATGCTTCAACAAGTACTTGCTGGTTGAGCTGTCGGGAGACCTCTCGCCAGCCGACCTTGAGGGCCTGCGGGACATCGGCGTAGACGGCATAGTGATGGACGCCAGCTCCATGTCCAAGACAGCTCTCAAGCAATGTACGGAACGTCTGCAAGG
>DAOUJI010000090.1:0-7213 GCA_034422875.1 Dehalococcoidia bacterium
TCGGCCTTTCCCTTGCTTACCGCCCAGGCGACCTTTTCTGCATAGTCGGGGTAGTCCACGGAATCAGGTCCGTCGCAGCCCATGTCATCGGGTTCGTGACCCAACTCCCGGAGCAAGTCCATCAGGAACTGCTTCAGAGTAAAGCCCCTGTGGTCGCTTCCGATGGCTATCCTCACGCCGCTCCCTCCATCCACTTAAGCCGCTTCCACAGATTGTAAGATAACTTCCTCAATCGCCTCCACTGCCAGGGCGCCTGCACGAATCAATCGTGGCTTCTCTCCGGTGAGGTCTATGATAGTGGAAGGTTGACCCATCGGAGCCGGTCCTCCGTCGATTATATGATCAACCCGGTCTCCCAACGTCTTTCTGACGTCCTCGGCTGTCACAGGGTCGGGCCCGCCTGTCGGATTGGCGCTGGTCCCGGTAATCGGACACCCAAGGCGACGGACCAGCTCCTGTGGGACGTAGTGGTCAGGCATCCTGACAGCCACTGTTCCCCTGCCTCCGGTGACAACGTCGGGCGTGTCCGGGCCGGCCGTGACCACCAGGGTAAGCGGTCCCGGCCAGAAGGCTTCAATGAGCTTCTCCGCCTTGGGGGGCAGCCCAACCGCCACCTGCTCAACGTCGGACGGAGAAGACGCCAGAAGCGGCAGGGCGGCGTTGCGAGGCCGTCCTTTTATGTCAAACACCCGCTCCACTGCTTCCAGGTCGTTGAAGGCGGCGCCAAGGCCGTAGAGGGTGTCTGTAGGATAGGCCACAACACCGTGGTTCTTCAGAGCTTCCACGGCTATATCCAAAGCTGCCGCCGTGCTGGCGCAGGCGTCATGAACGGCGGTTATGGAAGCTCTGGACTTGACCCGTGACATGTGTGAGAATCAACCGCGCACCGAGTTTGCCCCTGTCTTGACTGAGTATAGCACAGGCGCTATCTTGGGTCGAATTGTCCGGAGGCGGAAGGGAAGTATGGCGGCGAGGGACAACGCTTCAAGCCACCGCGTATCCACAAGCGACCACCTGGAAGTGTCCACCTACCTGGAAATCGCCCGTAAGGAGAGCGGCGCTTCCGACCCGGATTCAGCCCCTCTGGGAGTCGGCGAAGGCGTCGTAATCGTCGACTTCGGTTCCCAATACAGCCGCCTGATTGCCCGGCGGGTCCGCGAACTCAAGGTCTACTGCGAGATAGTCAGCCCGGACTCAGAATGGGAACAGGTTTCCGGCATCAATCCAAAGGGCGTGATTCTCTCCGGAGGTCCCGCCAGCGTCTACGATGAGGGCGCTCCACTGGCGCCGGCCTGGGTGTACGACCGGTCGCTGCCTGTCTTGGGAATATGCTATGGAATGCAGGTGCTGGTGCACCAGCTGGGAGGCAAGGTTTCCCCCGGCCTGAAGCAGGAGTTCGGCCACTCGGTGCTTCACCAGAACGTCGCCGACTCCCCCTTGTTCTCCGACCTGCCCAGCTCCATGCCGGTATGGATGAGCCACGGGGACAGGATAGAGGAAGCTCCTCCTGGCTTTTCTCCCCTGGGCTACACCGACAACTCGCCCATCGCAGTGATGGGAAGCGGTTCACGCATGTTCGGCTTGCAGTTCCATCCAGAGGTCGTTCACACACCCAACGGCAAGACCATACTGGAGAACTTCCTTTACAAGGTGTGCGGCTGCCACGGATCGTGGACTCCCCTGAACTTCGTCAAGGAATCGGTGGAGACCATCAAGAGCCAGGTGGGCGACGGAAAGGTTATATGCGCCCTGTCCGGCGGGGTCGACTCAGCCGTCACCGCTACCTTGGTCCACCATGCCGTGGGCAGCCAACTGACCTGCATCTTCGTCAACAATGGACTCCTCAGGCTGGAAGAGCCTGAGCGAGTCGTAAACACGTTCAAGCGGAACATGGACCTGAACCTGCTGTACATCGACGCCTCAGAGCGGTTCGTTGACAAGCTCGCGGGAATAGTCGACCCTGAGCAAAAACGCCGCACCGTGGGAGAAGAGTTCATCCACGTCTTCGAGGAAGCGGCCAACGAGATAGAGAACACCGAGTTTCTGGCCCAGGGCACTCTGTATCCCGACGTAATTGAAAGCAGGACTCCCGAAAACAGGGCCGCGGCGCGCATCAAGACCCACCACAACGTAGGCGGGCTGCCCGAAAACATGCGCCTGAAGCTGGTGGAACCCCTCCGGTACCTCTTCAAGGACGAGGTGCGTGACGTGGGTCTGGCTCTTGGGCTCCCAGAGGAGATGGTGAACCGACAGCCCTTCCCAGGGCCCGGCCTCGCCATCCGAATCATCGGAGACGTGACCCCTGAGAAACTGGATACCCTGAGGGCCTGCGACTGGATCGTCATAGATGAGATCAAGAACGCGAACCTGTACCACCAGCTATGGCAGAGTTTTGCCGTGCTTACGGACAGCAAGAGCGTGGGCGTAATGGGGGACTACCGCACCTACAACCACGTGGTCGCCATACGTGCGGTGAGCAGCGAGGACGCCATGACGGCTGACTGGGTGCGGCTGCCGTACGACGTTCTGTCCAAGATATCAAACCGAATTGTCAACGAGGTGCCCGGGGTGAACCGGGTGGTCTATGACATCACCAGCAAGCCGCCGGGTACTATCGAATGGGAGTAGGAAAACCTCTCTCAGCCACTGCTTTCCGTTCCCTATGGCCGCATGAGCGGCTGACGAGGGCCAGTAAGTGAAGGTCCTGGTCGTTGGTTCGGGGGCACGTGAGCACGCTCTAGCCTGGGCCTTGTCCAAAAGCCCCAAAGTGGACCAAATGTATTCCGTTCCGGGAACGGTCTCCCATTCCATAGGTCTCGGGGGCCTTCCCGACGACCCCATCGAGATGGCCAACGTGGCTGCCGCCTATGCCATTGACCTCACCGTTGTCGGCCCGGAAACTCCCCTGGCGGCTGGCATCGTTGACCACTTTCGCCAGAGAAACCTGGCCATATTCGGCCCCAGCCAGGCCGCGGCCCGCCTCGAATCCAGCAAGTCCTTCGCCCGCCACCTTATGTTGACCCATTCCATCCCAAGCCCCGATTTCGTGGTCTTCGACGAATACAACGCCGCCCGCAACTTCCTGATGAAGTACCGGAAACCCGTCGTGGTCAAGGCCGACGGCCTGGCCGCTGGGAAAGGCGTGTTCGTCTGCGCAAATCGAGACCAGGCCCTGGGCGCCTTGGACGAGTGCATGGTCAACCGCGCCTTCGACTCAGCCGGAGACGTGGTTGTATTTGAGGAGTGGCTTGAGGGACGGGAGGTCAGCGTATTCGCCTTCACTGACGGAGAGCATGTTTCCTCGTTGACCGCAGCCTGCGACTATAAGCGGATTGGAGACGGCGACCAAGGCCCGAACACGGGAGGCATGGGGGCATACAGTCCGCCGGAGTTCTGGACAGCCCAATTGGAAGACACCGTCCGGCGGCAAATCATGGAGCCAGTAGTGAGGGCTATGGCAGCCGAAGGGATCCCCTATCAAGGAGCTCTCTACGCAGGGCTCATGCTGACGAAGGACGGCCCCAAGGTGCTGGAGTTCAACTGCCGCCTGGGAGACCCCGAGGCCCAGGTCATCCTGCCAAGACTGAAAACCGACCCCGTGGACGTCATGCTGGCCTGCATTGAAGGGACGGTGGACAGATTGTCGCTGGACTGGGAGGAATCCGCCACAGTTGGCGTCGTCAAGGCTTCCGGAGGATATCCCGGTTTCTACAAGACCGGCTATCCCGTCTGGGGCCTGGACGCCGTAGACGATGACGCACTGGTGTTCATGGGCGGAGCCAATGCCATGGACGGCCCCCACGGTCCCATAACCTTGACCACCGGAGGCCGGGTCATGACGGTTGTCGGATCAGGCGAAACCATTGAGGACGCCAGGCGCCATGCCTATGACAACGCTGGAAGAATCGTGTTTCGCGGCGCACACAGCCGGTCAGATATAGGCTTATAAAAGTGTCGCAAACAGCTTTTTCATATTTAGATTCAAGGAGGTCAGGAAGATGCCTCTGGTCAGCATCATAATGGGAAGCCCTACGGACGAGCCCTTTGCACAGGAGACCGCCAAGGTCTTGGAGGACCTGTCGGTAGACAATGAATCAAGAGTGCTGTCGGCCCACCGCAATCCCGACCGTCTCAGAGAATACATTATCGACGCCCATAGCCGGGGCACTGAAGTGTTCATCGCCGCGGCGGGCGGAGCAGCGGCGCTGCCCGGAGCCGTCTCAGCCCACACCACCAAGCCGGTCATTGGCGTGCCCCTTGCCACCAGTGAGTTGAAGGGGATAGACGCCCTCATGGCCATAGCCCAGATGCCGCCCGGAGTGCCTGTTGGATGCGTCGCTGTGGGTTCATGGGGCGCCAGGAACGCGGCCTTTCTCGCGGCGTCAATTCTAGGCCTGAAATATGATAAAATCAGGGAAGCTTATGAGGACTACCGGCAGCGGCAGCGGGAGAGATAAAACGGGCGCCTCACAATACCTGACAACCAACGGACACCGCCCCGCTGTCATTTGCGATTTCGACGAGACGACCGCAGTCGAAAACGTCGCACATCTCATTCTAGACCAGTCTCCAGGGGCGACTTCCTGGCAGGACCTGCGTTCCCAGTCCCAGGCCAACGACATCAGCTTCAGGGAATACCAGGAAGAGTCCTTCCGCAGGGCCGGAATGGGCCTGGAGCAGATGCAGGACCTCGTGAGGCAAAAGGCCACCCTCCGGACCCATTTCAGGGAGCTGTTCGAGCTATGCCAGTCTCACAATATACCTATGGCCATCGTGACAGTCGGACTGGACTTCTACGTGGACGCCCTGCTGGACCGGGAAGGTCTGAGCGACGTGCCCAGATACTCGGCTCTGACTTCCTTTTCAGCCGCTGGCATCGAGTACGAATACCCCCACTCCTGGGACGGGACCGGAGCCTCCAGTCAGGAGACATGCAGCCGTTGGGGCACGTGCAAGTGCTCGGTGGTCAACGCCTACAAGCGGATGGGGCATAGCGTCGTCTACGTTGGGGATGGCGTGTCCGACTACTGTCCCGCGTCGATCGCCGATTTTGTGTTCGCGAGAAGCCTACTGGCCCAAGTGTGCAAGGACGGGGAGTTGCGATACGCCGAGTTCGAGGACTTCAAAGATGTCGCTGCAGCGATTCAAGCCGCCGTGGACGCCGGCATGACCGACCAAGGCCATTGTAGGGAGGATGAGGCGCCATGATAGAAAGATACTCCCGGCCGAGAATGAAGGCCGTATGGTCTGACGAAAACAAGTACGGCAAGTGGATGCAGGTGGAGCTTGCCGTTTGCGAGGCGTGGACGGAAGCCGGTGTAATTCCCCAAGAGGACATGGAAGCTCTCCGCCGCGCCCGCTACAACCATGCACGCATGGAAGAGATATTCGAACGGACTCGCCACGACGTAACCGCCTTTCTCCAGTCTGTGACGGAGGGCCTTGGCGACGAAGGCCGCTGGCTTCACCTGGGCATGACCTCCAGCGACATGCTGGACACGGCGCTGAGTCTGCAGATGGTCGAAGCGGGAGAGATACTGAAGGAGGACCTGGAGTCCCTATCGGAAGCCGTAAGGACGCAGGCGTTAGAGCACAAAGACACTCCTATGATGGGACGCACCCACGGAGTCCACGCAGAACCCATTACGTTTGGCCTCAAGCTGGCCCTCTGGTGGGACGAGGTGCGGCGCCACAGTGAAAGGCTCGACCAGGCCATCGAAAGCGTGAGAGTGGGAAAGATTTCGGGCGCAGTGGGGACCCACGCCACCATACCGCCGGACGTGGAGGAAAAGGTCTGCTCACGCCTGGGGCTTAAGACAGCCCCTGTGTCCAGCCAGATTATCCAGAGGGACCGCCACGCCCATTTCGTCACCACGCTGGCGCTGGTGGCGGCGTCGCTGGAGAAGTTCGCAACCGAAATCCGTTCCCTGCAGCGCACCGAAGTGCGTGAGGCTGAGGAACCCTTCGGGAAGGGCCAGACGGGCTCGTCGTCCATGCCTCACAAGCGCAACCCGGAGCTTTCCGAGCGCGTGTGCGGGCTGGCCCGGCTGATTCGTGGGCACAGCATCACGGCCCTGGAGAACGTGGCCCTATGGCATGAGCGGGACATCAGCCACTCGTCCGCCGAACGGCTGATAATCCCGGACTCCTGCCTTGCCCTCGACTATATCCTCGACATCTTCACGGGAGTGGTCAAAGGACTTAGAGTCCACCCGGAGCGGATGCGGGAGAACATGGAGAGCGCCCGCGGACTGCTGTTCAGCCAGCGGACCATGCTCGCCCTTGTGGAAAAGGGACTTCCCAGGGAAACAGCCTATTCGATAGTCCAGCGTCACGCCATGCCCAGTTGGGACGAGGGCCTGGACTTCCGAGAACTGGTCAAGGCCGATCCGGAGGTGAACTCTCGTCTTTCACCTAAAGAATTGGCGGACATCTTCGACTACGGCTACTATTTGAGATACGTGGACGCTACCTTTGAACGGGTGGGACTCGCGCCCCAAAAAGTCGGGGCAGGACAGGCGGTGGAGGAGCAGAGATGATTATTGAGGCGGAACTTCCCAACAGGCTATATCGGGGAAAGGTGCGGGACACCTTCGAACTGGGCGACGGGCTGATGCTTATGGTGGCCACCGACAGGATTTCGGCCTTCGACGTGGTGCTGCCCAACGGCATACCAAACAAGGGCCTCGTGCTGTCTCGCATATCGGACTTCTGGTTCCAGCGGACCAAGTCTATCGTGGACAACCACCTGGTCGGGATGGCCGACGACCCCGCGGCAGTCGCCAGCGTTGGTTCCGGCAACGGCCTTCTCTCAGACCTGGACCCGGAAATCGCACGGCAAGCCATGATCGTCAAGCGGGCCGAGCGGATCGACGTGGAGTGCATCGTCAGGGGATACCTGGCTGGCTCTGCTTGGTCCGAGTACCGCAGGCAGGGCACGGTCTGGGGAGACAAGCTGCCTGAAGGCATGGTGGAAGGGGAAGTGCTCCCGGAAGCCATCTTCACACCCACCACCAAAGCTGAAGAGGGCCATGACGAAAACATGAGCGTCCAGGAAGTGGCCGACATGGTGGGGAAAGATATGGCGGAGCGGCTGGAAGCCCTGAGTCTGGCCGTCTACCAGCACGCCCACGACTACGCCAGGGAGCGGGGGATAATCCTGGTGGACACAAAAATGGAGTTCGGCGTACTCGACGGTGAACTAATTCTCATC
>DAOUJI010000091.1:0-7312 GCA_034422875.1 Dehalococcoidia bacterium
GGTACTCCAGGTCGGAGAACGTCGGCTGGTCCATCGTGTCTCACCCTTGATCTTTGTCGTGGCTGCCAACCGTACTATGCCACATCATCAGACACTTGTTCAGAGCATCCCTAACGCAACGCCGATTTTCTTGTTCCAAGCACTTAGGATTCCGCCCTTGTAAAGAAGTTGTGGAGCGAGTCGCTTCCGGCTGGAGGAGAGATAATCAGGACGTGGATAGTTGGTTTCCTTGCTCCAATCCATGTCGGCACCCACTTCAGGGTTTTCCATATAAGCCTCAAAGGGACGCCTCACGTTACCAGAGATATAAACGGCTTGGATTTCAAGAGCGCCAAAGTCCAACACTCTCCCATCATTGTCGTATTGCACTAAAACCACATCTATATTGCCCGCTGACTTACCCTGCCTATCCCGAAGCCTGACCTCGGTTAGAGTAGTCCAATTGGCGTTGACCGGAAAGAAGAAAGAGGCAGCATCCTCCACAATAATCCAGTCCTGGCGAAAGCGGACGGGGCAGGTGATAGCTAGTTTCTCTCCATCAAAGATGCTGCAAACGCCCAAAGGGTTGTTGGCCTTGTCCTTTGTGCAATTGGGGACCTTGTTGTTGAAAGGGCACAGCTTATTCTCGCGATACCTTGTGGCCTCGGAAGACAGGTTGTCTACTGGAAACCCGAAAACTTCAGCCAATGGATGGTCGGGCATTCTTAACTTATGCTGCCTCGTCAGTGGTGCATGAACTATACCAAGTTTCAGCCAACAGTCCAGACTCGACTGTCACCTACGTATCCAAAATTGGCGCTGAAGGTTTCGACGCCGGAAAAGAGGCACGGCTGCATTAAGCGCAGCCGTGCCTCATATTTTTACATCCATGCCTCCTTTAGGTTGGAGGCTGGAGTATAACCTCTAGCCCTTCAGGTACTGGTTGAACCAGCCGAGGGTGCGGGCCAGGGCGTCGTTGGCCGATGCTTCGTGGTAGCTGTCCCGCTCGTCGCAGTTGAAGCCGTGGCCCGCTCCGGCGTACATCTTGAAGTCGTATGTTACGCCCGCCGCCTTGAGTCTCTCCTCAATCTGGGCCACGTCGTCCGGGGTGGGGTTGGCGTCTTCTTCTCCGAAGTTGCCCATCACGGGGATGCTTATCCGGTCGGTCATGTCGATGGGTGCAGGGCCCTCTCCGAAGGGGACCAGGATACGCCCGCCGTAATATACGGAGGCTGCGGAGAGACCTGAGCACATGGCGGCAGCCAAGTAGGTGATACGCCCGCCGACGCAGTAGCCGACGATGCCAATCTTCTGGCCCTTGGTGCGCCCGTACTCCTCTTGCAGATATTTGATGGTGACGTTGATGTCCTCCACGAGTTCGCCGTCGTTCAGGTTACCCATAAACCGCTGGACCTGGGGCATCTGGTCGTAGCCCAGCTTGGGGTTGAAGTCCTCCCGGTGATAAATGGCCGGGGCGACGGCAACGTAGCCTTCCTGGGCAAAGCGGTCACAGACCTTCTCGATGTGCCTAGTTACTCCGAAGGCTTCTTGAATCACGATAATGGCTGGGAAGCTGTTTCCGGCTGCAGGCAATGGATGGCTAACGTAGACCGGCATATCCTGTCCCTGGTATCCGTGCAGGTCATCCGCCTCGCGCTCCCCAGGGAATCGAAGGTTTTCCCAGAATGAAGGCATCTCGTTCCCTCCTCCTAATCGCCTAATCGCGTGTATATCAGCGCCGGTTCCCGCTGAGAGCTCCGCCTCATACCGCCATGCCGGCCCAAAGGGGGGCGGGTTGGCGGGTCCGGACGGGCGGCGGATAGGGTCCGTCCCCCGAGGTCTATGCGCCGGTCCCCAACATACACCGTTCCCGGCAGCATAGTTTGTATCACTCGCTCGGCGCATCGCAGATTGTAGCAGAGGGACTCGCCACACACAAGCAATGGCGCGGCCTTGCCTGGGGCGGCGCAGGCAGCGCTTGCTACAGCACGTGATAGAGCAGGAGATGTTCCCGCAGCACGTCGGATGCAAAGTCGTTCTCGATCTGACGCCACACCGAGTGTATATGGTTTGCGCCATCCTGACGGTTGTCAAACTCGACCACGAAGTCTCCGCCGTGGAGCCGGTAGTAATGCTCCCTGGTCCTGTCCACCGGGCCGGCCCAGGCCAGGTGAATGTTGTCTATCCCTTGCTCCTTGAAGGCGTCCAGCTTGCCCTGGGCAACGTCGCCCCTCACCTGGCTGACATACTCGGATATCAGGGACATCATTATCTCTTGCTGCGTCCCTGACATGCGGGAAGCGGGCAGACCTTCTTCTTTGGGAAGGGACACCTTGGAACTGTTGTAGGTGAGGATGTCCAGCGGAGCCTCGTCGTATATGATGGCCCGGCTCTGCTGCCCCTCGTCCAGGCTTTCCATAAGCTCGAACGCCAGGTCTTCCCGTGTCCCCAGGATGCGCAGCCCGTTCTTGGGACCCTTCCGCACCTCGGCAGGGTTGGCTCCGAAGAAGAAGGGTGTCACCGAAATCACCTGGTCGCCCCAGATGCTGTAGTTGAGGCAAACGTGATGCCCCTCAACCCGCCACCCCCAGGGCCCGTCCGAACCATCCCGGCCGCCCGGCTCGCCAAAGACGGTGAAGTAGTACAGTTCCGGGTCTCTAACGAACGTTACCAGCCCCCGCTCTTTCTCCAGCGGCCCAAGAACGTCCTCATGCTCGATGATGAGCTTGGCCTGCTCGTAGGACTTATCGGTAAGTCCGGTGGCCATCAGGGCAAAGGCCAGGGTCCGCTGCTCCTGGGTCATGTCCCGCAGGGGCAGCCCGTGGCGGTTCAGAGGCGGGTAGTACCAGAATACCCTCTCGCCGTCCATGTAATGATACGTCGCCTTGGCCCGCTGCTCTGCGCTCAGGCTGGCCAGCAATTTGGCGCAAGCCGCGCCCATCTGGGCCGCCGCCTCGGGGTGCCTGGTGGATGTCGTCATATCAGCTTCTCCTCTGTCATTGAAGGAAGTCGGTGAAGGGAGTCGGTAGCCATCGTAGCCATGCTACTCCACGCCAGGTTTCCCCGGCAAGTGGAAGGGTTGGCGAGGGCAACGTTCCATTGCAGGCGGTATGGAGGGCGGTCGGGGAATTTTTCGTTTTTCCGGTCAAGCATGGTAGTCCGTGGTCGGCTGAGCGGACAAATCCGGGCACTTTTGCGAATTCCGGCGCATCGGCCGGATTGCGCATGAGACACATTCCTCCGGAATTCCCGTCACTCAAACCATCCCCAGCAAAGATGTGATAGTGCGGTGCGACCGGGACTGGAAAGGGGAATGTGTCAGTAATCCAGACCATCTGAAACGGAGCGATACCTGAAGGAAATACGACTTCCCAATCCCCATCATGACATACGTTATAATCCAGACCGTTATGTCAAGCGGGGCCTTAACTTCATCGTCCCGGCGAATTCTCAGGACCATTAGGGGGCAGCCCTCGTGGTTCATGCTCATTGCGGCCATTGGCTACTCGGTCATGCCTTTGGCGGTAGTGTTGTTCGGAGGCGAGGACGCGCCCTTCCTGTTCAACGCAGGCTGGCGTGCGGGCATAGCCGTTATATATGCGCTATTCCTCCTGGGGTACGCGGTACGCCATCGGGACCTGTTCTTCCCAGCTAACTACGGTGCGGCTGTATGGAAACGCATCGGGCGCAATATGCTCAACTGGAAGATATTGTTAATAGTCGTCGCCTATTTCGATATAGCCCTTTTCGCCATGTCCATCAGACACGTAGGTGTTGTCGTACCGACCATAATGATGCAGCTCTCCGTATTTGTTGGCGTGGTGGTTAGCTGGTTTAGCTCTGGCGGGAAAGCCGGTGAGAGCGAAAACAGGCCATTGACGATTTTCTTCATGGCGGTGGGTGCGACCGGAGTCGGTTTTCTCATCCTCAGCCTCGACCTCGGCTTGGCCAGTGCTGACGACAGCCGGATGGCGTACCTGGGCCTGTTGCTCGCCGCGGGGTCAGCCGTCATATCCGGGCTTAACAGTCTGAACAAGAGTTGGGGAGAAAGCCTGGCCGAGGACTTGACCGCAGAAGAACTGGTCGAGTCCACTGAGGACAACGTCGAGTCCGTCCGCTTGTTTGGCGCCACGGCCGCCGGTCTCATGGCCAGCATAACTGTCGTCGTCATCCAGTTGCCGGTTGGCCTGGTTGACGTGGGGACCATTGCTTCCGGAGTGGAGCGCATTGACCCCTACCTGTTCATCATAATCGGCGGAGTTGCTTTCACCCACGGTATCGCCGGCCTCTTCTGGAGAAAGGCGGACTTGCAGTCCCCGGGGGTGGAGACAAGGGCCATCCTCAGCATCCAGCCCATTCTGAGCCTGCTGGGGCTTATGCTCTTGTCGATTGCCGCGGTCCAAGCGTATGTCATAGACCTTCCGTTTATCACGGTCCTGAAGGAGGAACTGAAAATCGCCTGGAACCGGGTGGACATCCTGATCATGGGCACCGCCGCCGTGATTTCCGCCAGCATCCTCGTCGGGTTTGAAGCCGAAAGCCGCCGGTGGGGTTTCAAGTCACTGATCCTTTCCCTGGGAACTTGCGGCGCATTCGTATATTTGCGCGATGAAATATACGAGTTCCTGGGGAAAAGGGGGATTCTGCCCGGCGACGACGTATGGATCGCCGACGGCTACTTCGGCTGGGTCGGCCTGTCCGCGACCATATTCATCCTGTTGCTGGCCTTTCGCGTCGCGTCTCTTGTCACCCGGACCAGCGCCGAAGAAGCCCAGGCCTTCAGCGTTTTCCGGAAGCTGGAACTGCTGCACCGGCGGGGAGTCGTAGACGACGGGGACGTCCTGAAGTATGTCAACGAAGTTGAGTCCTCCAGAGACCAGGCCAACCTGAAAAGGGCCTACGACGAAGTGAGAAGCCGCATCTCCCAGGTCAACCAAACGGACTTGACGGACGTGGCCGACCGCCAAATGCTGAACAGCGCGGAAGCGGAATTGGATGACCTGGTCCGCTCCAAGCAGTTGGGAATGGTCCTGGGCGAGGTGTTCGCGCTGGTTATTTTCGCCGGGATGACCATCACCATTACCTTGCTCTTCCGCCCGGACGAGGACCAGGCATTCACGCGCTTTTTCGTCGATATATTCGCCATGCTTATCTCCGCCATCATCATCTTCCTGACCGTCAACATCTGGGACATGCGCGACCAGCGGATTGACGAGCAGATACAGCAAGATGAGGATAACGGCGATTGGAAGGTCAATTTCCAGGGGACAAGTCAGCGCATGGACCACCTGTGGCTATCGATGGTTGTCGGGGTCATCATCGTGCTCACCTATTCCGCCCTCCTGGCCGACAAGCATCTGGATTGGTCAGCGCATCTGGGGTGGTTCGGTTAGCGACCAGTGCCGGCCACTAGCCACTGACAACTGACTGCAGGGCTGCCTCCAGTTCCTCCAGGGTTGCAAATCCCTCGAACCTTTGGACTATTTTGCCCTCCCCGTCCAGCACGAAAGTCCAGGACTCGTTGAACCAGCCGGGTATACTGCTGATTCCCCATTCCGACACGGGCTTGGCGATGCCGGCCTTGCTCAGGTCCCCCTGGATTTCGTCGGGGTTGTCGTAAATTTCAACGTGGATGAAGTTGGCCTGCCCGGCGTAGCCTTCCTTCAACTCCGAGACCGTGTCGGTCTGCGGGCCGCACGTGGGGCTGGTGCAGAAAGCAGGGGAGGCGAAAACGACCACTGCAGGCAGTCCCGTCGCCACCGCATCGGCCACCGTGAGCCGGTACAGGTCAGGGTCGGGAGAGTAGTCGGTGGTTATTTTCTCGATGCTTTCCGAATTGCCAAGAGTTTTGTTCTCGCTCAGGGGCGGGACCGTGCCCACCTGCGGTACGTGACCCGTTTCCGCAACGTCCAGGTCTATCGACGCTGAGACGGTTTCACCATCCTCAACCGCCTTGATGTCCAGCCGCCACAGCCCGGCGCGGTCAAACTCCATCTCCGTAACGTAAGTCCCCCGCACGCCGTAGGGCCAGGGGTGGAATGGTGCAGTCTTGGTCTCCCCCTGGAGCGGCCCGCCGTCCCCAACGTAAGAGGAAGTAACCTCCACTTCCGGCACGGTGACCAGCGCCTTGTCGGTGGTTAGCAGGAACGCCACCCGTTGTGGGCCGACGCCAAGCTCCTTGGTCGCAACTATGGTCGTAAGCCCACTGCTGGCCTTGGCAACGGGCGCGGCGGATGGAGACCCGGTTGTATCCCGCCCCGCTTCCGCCTCCGGGGGAGCAGCCGGTATGCTGCTGCCGCAGGCCAACGTTAGCCACACGACAAGTCCAACCACGACCGTTAGGCCAATGCGAAATCTCGTCAACATTCTCTGGCATCCCATCTGGCTACGGCCCTTCCTCGTAAGCCCCGAAGGTGAAGGCAAACAGGGCAAAGTCTTCGGAGTTGGAGCTTAGCTTGAGTTCGTGAGTCCCGTACTCGGGCAGGGACACCACCTCGTACAACCGGCCCTCGTCCACCCGGAAGAAGCTCCGCCCGTCTTCAATCACCATATCCGGCCCGGCCTCCTCCGGTCGCAACGGGCGTCCGTCCAGTGTTACCTGTACCTCGAACGCTTCTTTCCCGTCCCGCCCCTGCCCCGTTTCCGCCTCCATCCCCTGCGGACTCACCACCGCGTTGGCCGACGTGCCCGAGAACTTCAAGGCAATGTAGTCCTCGTAATTTTCGGTCTGGCGGGCGTGGCGCAACTCCTCCTGCCCGTTGTGCCAAAGGCCATGCAGGTAAAGGCTACCGTTGGCATGGTCGCCGGGGTCAGTGTATTCCAACACTTGGTCCGGCCCCTCATAGTATTTTGGTTGGCCAACGTACAGACCGAAGGACGAGTAATTGCGGTTGTACCCGCCGTAAAGCTCCCGGGTCAGCAAGTTCCGCGATTTCCAGTCCCTGGCTGCGGGGTCCAACTGGGGGTCGGGAGCAACCTCCAGCTCGATGCCGGACAAGTCTGCCCCGGCGTCCTCCAGCAGTTGGCGTATCCTGAACTCGGTCTCAGTGTACTTGCCCTCACCGATGTGCTTGAACCTTACCACCCCATCCTTGTCCACCAGGTACTTGGCGGGCCAGGCACGGTTCGAGTATGCGGTCCAGGTGGCGAAGTCGTTGTCCTGGGCAATGGGGTACTCCAGCCCGAAGGACTCACTGGCCGCGACCACGTTCTCCGCCAGACGCTCGAACTCGAACTCCGGGGTGTGTACGCCCACTATCACCAACCCGCTGTCCGCGTACTTGTCGTGCCAGTCCTTGAGGTAGGGAAGGGTACGGATGCAGTTGACGCAGGT
>DAOUJI010000092.1:0-6557 GCA_034422875.1 Dehalococcoidia bacterium
ACTGTCTGCCCATCTCCTGGAACCCCTCTGCCACCGCCTTGAAGCCGTCCGACATCGTGTCGAATCCTTGACTCACGATGTTCCTCAAGGCGGTCACTTCCCCGTCAATCCGGTCAACCTTGGCCTTCAATTCGTCAAACTCGTTTCTGCCAACGGTCATGCCGTGTCTTCCCCCGATTCTTCATCCTGTAACAGTTGAGTTTAGTCTGGCAGGTTCTACTTTACGCGTCAACTCCGTGTGTCAGTTCAGCGATCAATTTGGGTCTAGGTGGGCCTAAGTATGATTCGGAAAGGATGAACGCAACATCCGACCGCGCTGTTTTCCGTCTGGACTTTGGCAAGGACAGGCACTAAACTTATGGCATTGGGAAAAATCAGGACAGGGAGGGCGAAATGGGCGACGAGAACATTGCTCTGATGGCCCATCTTATGCGTCGAGCGGGATTCGGCGCCACCCGGGACGAACTGGAAGCTCTGGTCGAAAAAGGTTACGAGAATGTGGTCGATGAGTTGGTCGACCCCGACGCGCACGGAATACCCAAGATGAGCATCGATTACTTCTTCAGGTATTACCCCACCCTGGAGAGTTCCAACCCCATCCCACAGGGACGGTCCCACCTCGTCTACCACTTCATTAACAGCCCCCGGCAGCTTGAAGAGAAAATGACTTTGCTGTGGCACACCATCTTTGCTACCGGCTACGCCAAGGTGGACAGCACGCCCGATGAACTGCGTCAGATAGAGACGTTCCGGGTCAATGGACTGGGCAACTTTCGGAACCTGCTGGTGGAGTTGGCCAAAGACCCGGCGATGATCTTCTGGCTGGACAACAACTACAATCATAAGGACCAGCCCAACGAAAACTGGGGCCGAGAGCTTTTGGAGCTCTTCTCCATGGGCCAGGGCAACTACACTGAACAGGATGTCTTCGAGTGCGCCCGGGCCTTTACGGGATGGACGATGGCCCACAAGCCTCCCAGGTTCCCCATGGGACGCCACAACTTGTGGAAGTTCCAGTACAACGCCGACGACCACGACGACGGCGTGAAGAATTTCCTGGGCCAGACTGGCCGGTTTAATGGCGAGGACGTGATCGACATCATAGTCCGGCAGCCCGCTACGTCCCGCTTCATTGCTCGCCACCTCTATAACTTCTTCGTTGCCGACGAAGTTCAGGTGCCGGCTTGGCTGCATACGCCTCCAAGGGACCCGGTCGCCATCAACATCATCGGCGACGCTTTCACCACCTCCGGCTACGAGTTGAGGGAGACTTTGAGGGTTCTGTTCAATTCCGACTTTTTCAAAGAGGCCCGCTTCCAAAGGGTGAAGAGTCCGGCCGAGGTAGTGAGCGGCATCTGCAGGCTGGTGGGAGACTTCCGGGGCTTCCCAAGGCCTGGTCTGCAGGCTCTGGTGGAGGAGACCAACTACCAGGGTCAGGCCCTCCTCGACCCGCCCAGCGTTGAAGGCTGGCACTACGGCCCTGAATGGATTGACAGCGGCTCGCTGGTGAGGCGCATCAACTTTGCCGCTGACCGTCTGTCGGACCTGCGAATGCCGGGAGTGCGTTCCATCATCAGCCGCGTCCGGTCTTTGGGGACTCTGACGCCTTCGGGGATGGTCGATGCCGCCCTGGACCAAATCGGTCCGGTGGAAGTCACTGACGCGACTCGTGAAGAGTTGATGGTCCTTGCCCAACAGGAGGGCGACCTAACCTGGGACACAGACGAGCAGGTTGCGACCTCTGAGCGTCGGGTGGCTGATCTCCTGGCTCTCATAGCGTCGTCCAGGGAGTTCCAGTTCTGCTAGAGGACCCTTCCGGCTAGCCAGGTTCCGTACGGACCTGCTTGCTCATAGAACCCTTAGAAGGGAGGAGTCATGCTCACTAAGTACGTGCAGGGAAGAGTCTACAATTTCGACCAGTGCCTGGGCAAAGGAATGGGCGGAGGCCGGGCGTTCAGCGCCGGGGTGGACTTCGCCATCAGCCAGGACGGTTCGCTTTACGTGCTCAACAAGGGCCACGAATACCAGCCCAGCACAGGCGTGACCAAGTGCACCGTCGACCACGAGTTCCTGTGGGAAGACCGAGACTTCAGTTACGGGGCCGGCCTGCCCTTCCCCACCTCCGTCGCTCTCGACAGCGAGGAGAATGTCTACGTGTCCGACGACTACGTGAACAAAATTTTCGTATACGACAAGGACGGAAACGGCTTGGGCTTTTGGCCTGATAGGGAACCGGTCGAGCAGCAACCCTACTCGGCGTCTGACCTGGACTTCAACCTGTATTTAGCCAAGCTGAACGGCGGCCTCGACGCTGACGGCCAGTTCAACGGCCCGTCGGGTCTGGCTTTCGACTGCGACGACAACCTGTATGTGTCGGACAGCCATAACCACCGTGTTCAAGTATTTGCCAAAGATGGCCAGTTCCTGCGCAAGTTCGGCAGTTATGGTTCTGGGGTAGGCCAGCTTAACCTGCCCTGGGGCGTCGCCGTTGACGCTGACCGGAACGTCTACGTGGCAGACTGGGGAAACGACCGGGTACAGAAGTTCTCAGCGGACGGCCACCACCTGCTCTCCTTCGGCGCCACGGGTTCAGACGACGGCCAAATAGTCCGCCCGACCAGCGTGGCAGTTGACGACGAAGGCGACATTTATGTAACTGACTGGGGCAACAACCGGGTCAACGTCTACAACCCGGAAGGTGGTTTCATCACCTGTTTCTATGGAGACGCCGACCAGCTCTCCCCGTCCCATCAGGCCCAGGTGGACGCGAACCCCGACGTGGCCAAGGCCCGGCGCCGGACCGACCTGACAATGGAACGGACCCTGGCTCGGCCTACTGCGGTCAAGGTGGACGGACAGGGGCGCATCATCATATTGGAGTCGCTGCGCAGCCGGATGCAAGTCTACCTCAAGGAAAGAGACTGGGTAGAGGCCCAGTTCAACCTGTAGACGGATAGCGGACTCCCACCCTAACCCTCCCCTCAACGCGGGACGGGATATGCTTCACCGCTATGTGGAGCTGTTAACACTAGGAGAATAAACCGCGACCGCTCCTTCCCCCTCAGGGGGAAGGTTGGGATGGGGGAGTTAGGCCACCCATCCGGACACCGCCGGCATAATCTCTTCGGCCACGTACTGCATGTCGTCCAGAAGACGCTGAGGGCTTTCCCTGGTCGGGTCCCCGCTGGTGGGGACGGCGGCCAGGTGTTTCAGGCCCGCTCGCCGGTAGGCCATCAGGTCGTCGATTATCTTGTCCTTGCTGCCTGAGGCGATAACCGCCACGTCCCTGGGGTGGGACTCCCCGATGCGTATGCCTCCGTACATGGCTATTTCCATTTCATCCAGGTTCCTGCCGTGACTGTCCAATTGCCCGCGGAGATAGTCCAACTCTTCTTTAAGCTGCTCGGCAGTTACGCGGAGGGTGTAATAACCCGAGGCGTATTGGGCGGCCCGCTGAGCAGCACGGGGGCCGCCGTAGCTCCCCAGCCATATTGGGATATGAGGCTTTTGGACAGTTTTGGGGAAGCCGCCGACAGACTCGAAGGAGTGGAACCGTCCCTGGTAGCTGGATGCTCCCTCTCCCGTCCAAAGCGCGACGCATATACGGAGCCACTCATCGGTGACGGTCCAACGGATGCGGAAACGCTCGCCCATTTCCAGAGTTTCGAACTCGTCCTGCATCCAGCCAGCCCCGGCTCCCAGGATGACCCTGCCGTTGGAGAGGCTGTCCAGTGTGGCCAGCATCTTCGCCAGCACAAGTGGGTTCCGGTAAGGAATCACCAGCACACAGAAGCCCAGCTTTATCTGCTTGGTCCTGGCCGCAATGCCTGACAGCATCGCAATGGGGTCGTAGATGTCCTGTCGAGCGCCAAAGCCGGATTCCGGATAGCGGGCGTGGTGCCTGGCGGGCATCACCAGATGGTCATGGGCCCAAACAGCGTCGAACCCCAGCTGCTCGGCCCTCTCGGCTATGCGCACCTGGTCTTCCGCCCCGCCCCGCTTCTCGAACCACCCGAAGTTGCGTATTGATATGCCCAGCTTCATACCGGCTCCTCCTGGCTGACTAGTCCTTGAACAAGGGAAGTATCTCGCGGGCGAACAGTTCCATGCCCTCATCGAGAGCTTTCCGTGAGTCGGATTCTCCCGCAATGGAGGGTGTGCACTGTATATGCTGGAGTCCCGACTTCGCATATTCCCTGAGGTCCGCGATGACTTGGTCAGGGGAACCCGTGAAGTAGGGACGGTCAGCTCCATCGACTGGCGCCTCAGTCAGCACGGTCCGCGCACTCATGCAAATCTCCAGCTCTGAAGGGTCCCTTTTGTCCCGACGGCACAGTTCTCGAAGCAGGGACACCTCTTCGTCCAGTTGTTTGGGTGTCACGCTGATGTAGATGAACCCGTCTCCCAACCTGACTGCCCTCAACGTAGCATTGCGGCCTTTGCCGCCAAGATAGATGGGTGGATGGGGTTTACGGTAGGGTTTGGGGAATGTTCCCGCATCGATGAATCCCACGTAGCGGCCCACAAAGTTCGACGGACCAGTGTTTGTCCACATTTCTTTGATGGCCCGGATGTACTCCGACGTTACGGTTCCCCGCCGCCGGAAGTGTTCCGGAGGCAGCCCCAACGCCTCGAACTCATCCTCCAGCCATCCGGCCCCGGCTCCGAGGATGATTCGCCCGTTGGATAGAAGGTCGGCGTTGGCCAGCATCTTGGCCGTGAGGGCAGGGTGCCGGTAGGGAAGGACGAGGACGCTGGAGATTATGCTCACTCTGCTGGTGACAGCGGCCAGGGCGTTCATCATCACCAGCGGGTCATAGACGTTGGAGTTCCATGCGAAAGGAAAGTCCCCGGTGGCGTTGTACGGGTAGGCCGACTTGAAGACCTCCGGGAGCACGACGTGGTCGTGCACCCATACCGAGTCATAACCCAAGTCCTCGGCCCGCCTGGCGGTGTCGAGGCAGGCGCCGGGGCCCGGGTCGTTGCCCATAGATCCCAGGTTATTCGTGGAGACCCCGAACTTCATTTGACGCCTCCCATTGGTTCCCTCTTATCGCCTCAAGATAAGGCGAACGCTCCGACAGCTTATAAGGGTTGACGTTACGACTATACCACAGTATCTTGAAGGCGAAAGGCAATTTTCAGTCGATGCGAGGGGTAAGCCATGGACGAATTCAAACTAATTGACGGCGACGCTCACATTCTGGAACACGACGACATCTTCGACAAGTATCTGGAGAAGAAGTACCGGCACCTCATAGACGTGGCCAGTGTGAGGTGGTGCAGGACCTCCAACCTGGGCGAGCGGCAGGCGTCCCAGATGGAATACGGCGCCGAGGACCCGCTCTGCTTTGAAATGAACTTGAAGGTCATGGGCAAGCAGATGCCCTTTGGCGCGGAAGGCTTCGTCAACGCCGCCAAGGGCTTCGAGGGAAGGGACCTGGACGACCTGGACCGGGCCTACGGCAAGTGGGCCGACATGAACTTCCCGGCCAGCGCCTACCGTGAAGTCATGGACACTTGCGACATCAGCCACATGATTCTCTACCCCACCGCTGGGTTCTGGCTAACGGGCGTTCAAGAGATGGACGGAGTCACCGCCAACGCCCTTCGACGAGCCTACAACCGCTGGCTTGGTGACTTCTGCGCAGAGATTGGTCCCGGAGCCTGCGGAGCGGCTTCCATCGACCTCCGAGACCCGGTGGCAGCCGCGGAGGAAGTCCGCCGCTGCGTGAAGGAGTACGACTTTAAGGCAGTGCACATGAACCCTGCTCCCCACCCCGACATCCGCGTGTACCACGAGGAGTGTGACGTGTTGTGGGAAACGTGCGCTGAATTGGGAGTGCCCATAGGACTCCACCCCAGCACCAGCCATCCCTTCGACCAGGGGTTTCTTACTTACGTTGACGGGCTGAGAAACTGCGCCTCCGCCGTCTCATTCGTCATGGGAAGCATGCTGGCCTGCACGGCTTTCATCATGGGCGGAGTCCTGGAGCGGCACCCCAAGCTGAAGCTGGTGTTCCTGGAGTCCGGCTGTGGATGGGCCGCCTTCTGGCCTGACCGCCTGGAGGCGGGAATCCAGGGAGGCACCCGAAAGCTCAAGATTGAGGGGCTGAACCACTCTCCGCAGGAATACTTCGAGCGGCAGTGTTTCGTAGCCGCCGACCAGGACGACCCTGGGCTGCATGACCTGATTGACGCCATCGGAGACCACGTCATCCTCGGCGCCACCGACTTCGGGCACCCAGAAGGGCGCATGTACTACCGGGCCAAGCAGGACATGATGGACATGCCCAACATCTCCCTGGAAAGCAAGCGGAGAATCCTCCGGGACAACTCCCTTAGAGCATATCCCATCAAGCCGTAGTTCCCTGTTCTGGCGCCAACAAGGAAGAATCATAGGCGGCCGCTCCAAGCGGCCGCCTATCTTATAAGGATGTGAACACCGGTGCGCGTCTCGTTGGTCTGCCTTATCGTCGTGGCGGCCCTGGCTTGCCAGTTCATATCTGAGCCCACTCCTGAACCGACTGGCCTTTCGAATCCTACCGCGACTCCGA
>DAOUJI010000093.1:0-59512 GCA_034422875.1 Dehalococcoidia bacterium
ATTGTCTTCGTTGATGTATTGGGATTCTCCGTTATCTTGTGGGGTTTCCGGTTTGTTTTCAGACATGGTTGGTCCCTCCTGATTGAAAGACAGGCACTGTCCCCAAGTTGTCGTACACGACCCATTCGTCAACGAGGGGCCGATACAGCAACTCGAAATTTCGTAGACCCGCGTGGAATCTACGGCGGACCGTCTCTTCGGGAACATCGTGCCCGCCGTCCAGTGCTCTTTGTTTGACACGGGCGACTCCGATTTCAGGGGTCGGCAATGCCAGGAAGTATAACTTCACCCAATATCCAATCTCACGCCAGACGGGTATCTTGGCGGCCAGTCCACGACCACTCAAGGTGGTCTCAAAAGCGAAACTTTCCCCCCTCCGGGCGTAATCGTCAATCATGTTCAACATCAATTTGGCCGCTTGAAGGGCAGCCCTGTTAGGGCGGAAAGGGTCCAATCCGGCCGCCACCAGGTCCGCGTTGACAAAAGTCGGACAATCCGCTTCCCTGAGTAGGAACTCCGTGGCGAACGCTGTCTTTCCGGCGCCGTTGGGCCCAGATACGATGAGGATTCGCTTACGGCTCATGGCGTTCTATGGTCGCCAATTCCGGGGCTCCATATTGAAGACTCGCTGGACTACCCCAGTTGCTCTCAAGGTTACGGCAGTGGCGCAATTATACAGGATACGATATTTCACGGCGCCGGCCACGCCGTAGTCTACGGACCCCCTGGGAATCCCGGCTGTCTACCCCCGGAAGACGCGGCTTTCCCATATCTGGGGAGCGAGCTTATCCAGGGCGGCTTTGTTGGGTTCGCGGACGTTGAGAGTCCTGCCGACCAGGCGGGATGACAGTCCTTCCAGGTAGGGGCAACGTTTCAGGAAACCGTCCAGCGTGTGGCTCTCTCCACCCAGGAACAGGAAGTCCAGCGCAGCCTCGTAGGGACCCAGCTGGGCCTTGGCCACTTCACACGCTTTACCGAAGATCTCCTGAATCTGCTTGTCCCTGATGCGAGAGTATCTTAGCTGGGACGTGCCTCCGGCGCTGTGCCTGCCCTTGACGTATCTGCTTCCTACTTTCGAGGAGACCAGCTTGTCTCCGTGGTAGACCCCGGCCGCGTACTTGCCCAGCCGGAGCAGCGCGGCTCCTATCACGTAGTCCTGTCCCACGAGCTCCCTCAACGGCCCAAACTCCCGTCCTTGAAACAGGCTCTCCTCCCGGAGGGGGAATGGAGGAAGGACCACAGAGGCGGAATCTTCCCACAAAAAGGCTGCGACGCCTGTGGGCGACCTGTCGAACCTCTCCGATAAGTCGGTTACCCACTGTGGGGCCTCCAGAGGGTCTACTTTCTTAAGCTGAGCGCTGAACCCCCCCTCGCGGGTATAGAGGGTTGCTGTTGGATTGGGGAGGTCCCGCTCCATCTCGTCCAGCATGGCGAGAAGCTGGCGTTTCCCCATCTGCCATTCTGACGGGGACGTTTCGGTGTGGGCGTTCGAAGACACGATAGTCGGGGCAACGCTCCTCTACACGAGTTCCTTGGGGTTTGAGGCCAGATTAGGTTTGATATGAGGGGGTGTCAAGCGGCGGTCGCCGTCCTGTTTCCGCCCCCATGCTATAATCGACTAGGAATCGACCCCAAACCACACATTGCACACCGCATTCGGAGGCCCCCATGGACCAGTCCCCTAAAGCTAACACCCTCAAGTCCCTGTTGCGCGAGAAAGTTCTGGTGATGGACGGCGCGATGGGCACGTCAATCCAGGGCTACAACCTTGGCCCGGACGACTTCGGTGGCGAGGAATACGAAGGGTGCAACGAATACCTGGTCATAACCCGACCTGACGTGATTGGTGAAATCCACCAGGAATATCTCGACGCCGGGGCTGACATCATCGAGACCAACACCTTCGGGGGCACCTCAGTTGTGCTGGACGAATACGATCTCGGTCACGAAGCGCGGCGAATCAACAGGGAAGCGGCAGCGATCGCACGTCAGCTGGCTGACCAAGTTTCCACGCCAGACCGACCTCGTTTCGTCGCCGGGTCCATCGGGCCAACCACCAAGACCATATCGGTGACTGGAGGAGTTACCTTCGAGCAACTGGCTGAAGCTTTCCAGGAACAGGCAGAGGGACTGATGGAAGGAGGAGCGGACATCCTGCTCGTAGAGACCAGCCAGGACACCTTGAACGTCAAGGCGGCCCTGGAGGGCATCGACAGGGCGTTCGCCAAGCTGGAGCAGGAACTGCCCGTCGCCGTGCAGGGCACGATAGAACCCATGGGCACCCTTCTCGCCGGACAGGACGCTGAAGCCTTCTACACGTCGCTGGCCCACCGCGACCTGCTCTGGATAGGTTTTAACTGTGCCACAGGCCCGGAGTTCATGACCGACCACATACGCACCCTGGCGTCCTTGTCCCGATTTCCGGTGGCGTGTATTCCCAACGCCGGTCTGCCCGATGAATACGGCGCCTACAACGAGACTCCTGAGATGATGGCCGAGACCATAGGCCGCTTTATTGGCTCAGGCTGGGTGAATGTGATAGGTGGCTGCTGTGGGACAGGCCCTGCCCACATCCGGCTTCTGTCCGAAACCGCGGACGATAAGCCTTCACGGGACTTGGCGGTAGCGGACGGAACAAGAGTCTCTGGAATCGAGGCGCTGCTGATAGACGACGACCTGCGTCCGGCCGTCGTGGGAGAGCGCACCAACGTCCTGGGAAGTCGACGTTTCCGCAGGCTTATCAATAGTGGCGAGTTCGAGGAGGCGGCTGAAGTAGGCCGACGGCAGATTCGCAACGGCGCCCACGTATTGGACGTTTGTCTCCAGGACCCGGACAGGGACGAAATCTCTGACATGAACGCCTTCCTGGACATTCTGACCAAGAAGGTGAAAGCCCCGATAATGATTGACTCCACCGACCCCAAGGTCATTGAGGAGTCCCTGAAACGGCTTCAGGGGAAATCCATAATCAACTCGATAAATCTGGAGGATGGAGAAGAGCGGTTCCAGGCCGTAGTGCCGTTGGCGAAACGCTATGGGGCGGCGCTGGTAACGGGCTGCATCGACGATGACAAGGAGCAAGCCCAGGCCATCACACGCCAGCGCAAGCTGGAGGTGGCTCTGCGCTCCTACGACCTCCTGACCAACAAGTACGGAGTGGCGCCGGAAGACATCATGTTCGATCCGTTGGTGTTCCCGTGCGGCACTGGGGACGAAAACTACATCGGCTCGGCAGCGGAGACCATCGAGGGAGTCAGGCTGATAAAAGAAGCCATGCCCAGGACCAAGACAGTGCTGGGCATCTCCAACGTGTCCTTCGGTCTGCCGGCGGCTGGCCGGGAAGTGTTGAACTCGGTGTTTCTCTACCACTGCGTTCAGGCCGGACTGGACATGGCCATCGTCAATTCGGAGCTGATGCAGCGTTACACCTCCATCCCAGAGGAGGAACGGAAACTGGCCGAAGACCTGATATGGTACCGGGGAGAAGACCCAGTGGCCGCTTTTGCAGCCCACTTCCGAGACAAGGCCCCCGCATCATCAGCCGAGGAGCGCATGCAGCTTCCTTTGGATGAGCGGCTGGCTCTGGCCATAATCGAGGGGACCAAAGAAGGACTGGCCGAGGACTTGTCAGAAGCGCTTCAAGGGCGAACGCCCTTGGAGATCATCAACGGCCCCCTAATGGCCGGAATGGATGAAGTAGGGCGCCAGTTCAACGACAACAAGCTGATTGTGGCCGAGGTGCTCCAGTCGGCGGAGTCCATGAAGTTCGCAGTGGCGCAACTTGAACCCCACATGGACAAGCTGGACACGGCCATCAAGGGCAAGGTCGTGCTCGCCACAGTTAAAGGAGACGTGCACGACATCGGCAAAAACCTGGTTGACATAATAGTGGGGAACAACGGTTACCAGGTCATCAACCTGGGAATCAAGGTCCCGCCGGAGCAGCTTATCGAGGCGTCCAGGGAACACAACCCCGACATCATCGGGCTGTCGGGCCTGCTGGTGAAATCGGCCCAGATGATGGTGGAGACCGTCCAGGACTTCCGTCAGGCGGGCATCAACGCGCCAGTCTTGGTGGGTGGAGCGGCGCTGTCCAACAGGTTCACCAGGATGCGCATCGCTCCCCAATACGATGGGCTTGTGGCCTACGCTCCGGATGCCATGGCAGGCCTAGCCCTTGCCAACACCATCATGGAGGCCGACGAACGGGAGACCCTGGCTGCTAAGTTGGCATCTGAGACCCAGGACATCCTGGAAGCGGAAGCGGCGCGGGAGCAAGGGGCCTCGACAGCTCCGGCCTCCGGCGTCGGTCCTGCGCAAGTGCGCCACGACTACGACGTCCCCAACCCGCCGGACCTGCGGCTGCACGTGCTGAAGGACTATGACCTGGACCGTATCTTCCCCTACATCAACCCGCAGATGCTCTATGTGAGGCACTTGGGATACAAGGGCCGCTTCGCAGACGACCTGGAGCAGGGCGAACCATCGGCTGTCGAGCTTAGAGACAAGGTGAGGCAGGTGGAAGACCTGATGCTTGCCCATTCCGAAATCAGGGCCAGCGCTGTGTTCAAGTTTTTCCCGGCCCAGTCTGACGGGCAGGAACTGCTGATTTACAGCCCTGACGGCAGAACGGTGCTGGAGCGTTTCCGGTTCGGGCGCCAGTCCCAGCGGGAGGGTCTGTGTCTGTCGGACTATGTGCTTCCGGTTAGCAGCGGGCGTATGGACTACGTTGCCATGTTCACCACAAACGTGGGCCCCGGTGTGCTGGAGTTGTCCAACAAGTGGAAAGAGGAGGGCCAGTACCTGAACTCTCACATCCTCCAGGCGGTGGCCATAGAGGGAGCCGAGGCGTTCGCCGAGCTTCTCCACCAGCAGATGCGCCAGATGTGGAGTTTCGGCGACCCTGCCGGCATCTCATACACCGACCTTTTCAGGGCTCAATATCGGGGCAAGCGCTACTCCTTCGGCTACCCGGCCTGCCCGCGGCTTGAAGACCAGGAACAGCTTTTCCGGTTGCTGGAGGTCACGTCAAACATAGGCGTCGAGCTTACCGAAGGCTACATGATGGACCCGGAGTCCTCGGTATCCGCCTTGGTCATCCACCACCCTGACGCCAAATACTTCCCCCTGGACGAGGTGGACATCGAGAGGCTGGAGGGGGAAATTGCCTCGGGGCTGTAGCGTCCTAGTCCCAAAGACGATCAAGTTCCGAGAACGCGAGCTTCCGTTTGAAGTTGGCGATCGATACCAGTCGTAGGTAGGACTACTCTGCAACCTCAGTCCAGCCATGATCAAAGGTGTAAGTTCCTGCCTTGCCCGCCGGGTTCTTAATACGGAGGATGCGAGCTTGATCCGGGGTTCCTGCGTTTTCGACGACATAAAGCCAATAATCGTCTTGATGCTCTTGTGCGAATTCAAACTGTGTCCGAGTTAGCCCGACTGGGTGGTCCCGAAGTGTACCCGTCATCGCTTTTACTTCAATCCAACGAATCGTGGAACCCTCAGGGCTGCGCTCCTCCATATCGTACCCTGGATTGTTTGGTGGAGTCCTTAGAAGAGTCGGCTCCTTTGATAGAATCAGGTCTATCGCTTGTTCTTCAACGTTCATAAGTTCCTGGTGGTTTGTTGTCCCTGGGTCAATGTGGCCGTCGTTGGGCCGGACCTCAATATACGAAATAAACCGCGGGCTGGGGTTTGGGCTGGGACTAGCCGGTTCTGGAGCAGGAGTTGGTAGGTCAGGTTTGGGTTGCTGCACTGGCTGATTTGGACTAAATGGTTCCGATGGTAAATCAACAGGAGTAGCCGGAGGCGCATCATTCGGTACCGTGAAGGATTCCATTAATTGGTTTAGCGTGATTCCTTTGGTTTTCAAAAAGTCTATTATCTCTAGCTCTATACCCGCTTCAGCCGCAAGCTGATTGAGAATATCCGGCTTGAAGTGGATTATGGAAGCGAGGTAAGGGTCTTCTTCCCACGTTGTGTCCTTGAATACTATAGAACTTGGAGGTTTGAGCACACCGATTGTGTCAGGAACCCAAGCAGATTCGTTTAACATTTTCACAAACCGAGGTGGGAATATAGCCTCTTTTTTGGTGCGGTAGAACCAACTGTACTTCCCATTGAATGCAGCGTCTCTTCGTGTGCGACGCAGATGTATCAAGGCTTGCCATAGGAGTGTCGCTCGGCTCAAGGCTTTATCTGTGGGCAGGTCAACCAATACGTCAAGAAGGGAATCTAGCCCCATTAACGTATAGTCTTCTACTGGGTATTCGTTCGTGTAGTTTGTGTTTCCCCTGAGTTTCAGTTTCTCTGCATCGGTTAGCGTAGGTGTTGTTGGCACAGGAAGCAGGTACTCTGGGGTACCTGTTGCTCTAAGAAAGTCCCGAATTCTCTCCCCTTTGAGGCATTCTCTCGCGTTGTCTACCAATAGGACTCCCGGAACGTCTTCGAACAAGCTCGCCAGCCTGTCAGTCGCCAAATAAGCTTGGTTTGGACGAACGAATTGGTGCTCTCCACTATCGGCGTCTACAGCAATGATGAATTTGGATTTTTGTATAGCAGCCACTAGGTTATTTCGTTGAGCATAGGAATCTGTGTCGTAGGCCGTAAGTACTCGTTCTATGTCGGACTGATATTCGTCGTCAGATATGTTCACTTGGCCATTTTCATACTTCGGGAGGACGTAGGTAATGACATCATCAACAGGGTCCGGGACTCGAAGTCCCAAAGAACCAAGAAAGCTACGAGCATCATCGGATCGGCATACACTTGGTTTCACGGTTGGAAAGCCTGTTGGGGTTTCGCCGGGAAGATAAACTAGCGGCGTTTCGTCACTGGCGAATGGGATGGTATGGGAGCCGTCGTCCAGTCGTACTATAGGAGTCATCCGAAGCCTTCTCCTGAGGGCAGGTTGACTACTGAGAAACTCGTAGAGCCGCTCGACCCACTCGTCAGACTGTTCTTCAAGAAACTCCACTGTCAGATCAGAAACGAACTGTTCAGGGGTGACTTCGTCCAAATCCAACACGTTAATAAGGAATCTACGAATATCGGGGTTACGGTCGACCGTTATCTGGTCACTAAGCCAAAGGACATTGCTGTCTAATGAATACAGTTTGGCCAGTTGTTCGCCGTGCATCAGTTCGCGTAATTGTTGAGTTCGCGCTAGCATGGAGTTCTGACCAGCCACATGTTCGCCGTTGTACGCTGGAAGGAGAGGTTCTGTGAGCAGGTCTTGTTTGACCGCATGGAACAACGGGGCGAATCGGTTGCCATCATGGAACTGTACCGGATCTAAAGGGAGACATTGAATGGCGGACAACCCTAGCAATCCAATATCCCGTAACTTTACGAGTGCCTCTGACAGCAGACCTGCTGTTTCTTGTACCAGACGTTGGTTCCAAGGGTCGTTTTGAGGAACGTTGTCCCGACTTGGTGTGGTGCGGTATGGGCCTTGCACAATGAAGCCAAGATTGGTAGACAACGCCGTCGGGAAGAAAACCACTAGTCGAGAATCTGGTACACGTTGGATTGATCTGCTTTGGTCTCCCTCACTATTCGCTACTAGCTGGAATGCGACCTCGACATGGCCTGCACTTTGTTCCTCATGGAAAACCTCGCGAGAAAAAACAATCCATTCTTCCTCAACATCGTCCGAAACATCGTCCCACGTGGCGTTGTGGTCTACTAACCGTACCTTCCGTACGCCGTCGTTCAAGACATCCAAATTCTGGCGGCTATATATCCCAGAGGGTCCATCGATGACTGACCATGAGATTTCATCAATCTCACGCAGGAAGAGCAGTGTTCGAGGCCCCAACCGTCTGAGTCCCTCCAGAACTTCGTCCATCGCTGATTCGTGTTCGCGTTTGAAAGGAACGACGATTTTGGTCTCTCCTGGTTGCAAACTCCATTCATTTGCGACCTGTGGCCATACATAGGATTCAATGGCAAAATGCTCGACACCAGAGTGTATCTCTGGCCTGTCGGTAAAAGCGTATACTGACTTGAACCCAATACCGAACCGTCCTATGTCGGTCAGTTCTTTAGTGCTTTCCCCGATTCCACAAACCCCCAGAACGTCAGCTTCATCGAAAGGTTTTCCGAAGTGGGAAATAGTCAGAACTTCGGGAGTTAAGGAGAATTCGATTGAGCGATTGGCATCCCATGAGTCGCGTTTCTTGAGTGCGTCCTCAGCGTTTTGCAGAATCTCGAAAATGAAGTGTGTATTGTCATCGTAACGCTCTGCTAGCAGCATTTGTCCGATTCGACGGATCTCTTCGCCGTATTTCCGCTGATTTTCCCTTTTGATATGCTCATAATCTGAAGACATGGTCAGCCCTTCTACTCCCTAGCATTAGTTCCAGTCACGGTTTGTCGTCCTTCTCCAGCCTTTGCTCCAGGCGGTGGAGGGCGTCGCGGGCGGAACGGAGCTCGCGGAGCAGTTCTTCGCGTGAGACTGGCGTCTGCAGGTCGCGGAGACGTTCGACTTTCGCCTCGTCCAGGTTGTTTATGATGATGGCGATGAACAGGTTTATGACCACAAAGGTGCCCATTATCACGAAGCTGACGAAGTATATCCAGGCGTAGGAGTTCAACTCCATAGCCGTGCGCATCACCTCGGTCCAGCCTTCCAGCGTGATGATGTTGAACAGCGTAAGCAGGGATATGCCCAGGCTTCCCCAGTTGGCCGGATCGTGTTCGTGAAATAGGTGATAGCCCATCACGGCATAAATGTAGACGATGATGCTCATAAGCAGCATGACGTGCCCGGCGCTGGGTATGGAACGCACCAGAGCAGAAATTATCAGGCGCAACTCCGGTATCCTGGAGACGAGCCGCAGCGCCCTCAGCAGACGGGCCAGGCGGGCTATCATGGCGAACTGCCCCGTGGCCGGAATCAGCGCCAACACGATGATGGAGAAGTCGAAAACGTTCCAACCGTCTCGGAAGTACCTGTCCGGTCGTGGCGCCAGGGCAATCATCTTGAGGGCCGCCTCGACTATGAACACGATGAGCGCCGCCAGATTGCCCAGGCGCATCCAGTCTCCGTAGTCCCGGTTCACCGAGTCGACGGTCTCCAGGCCAAGGATCACGCTGTTGGCGACGATGACGGCGATGATGCCGTATTCGAAATACTTGGATTCAACCAGCCGTCGGCACAGCTCCAACGCCCGTGTCATCCAGCTTCTTCCTTTGGGACAACAGTCGTGCCCTGCTGCCAAGCGATGTTCGATAGCTTCGAAGACTGATGCATGGCGTTCGTGGGAACCCGTCGTGAGAACTAGGAGTTGTCGTCAAGAGCAGCCTGAGCGGCTGCCAGGCGCGCCAAAGGCACCCTGTATGGGGAGCAGCTTACGTAACTGACTCCCTCTTTGTGGCAGAAGGCGATGCTGGCAGGGTCGCCCCCGTGCTCTCCGCAGATGCCCACCTCAAGCCCCGCTTTCACCTTGCGCCCCTTCTCCACCGCCATGCTGATTAGCGCCCCAACGCCATCCAGGTCCAGGGTGGCAAACGGGTTGTGAGGCAGCACCGCGTTGTCTACGTATTGGTTCAGGAACTTGGCCTCGGCGTCGTCCCGGCTGAAGGCAAAGGTGGTCTGGGTAAGGTCGTTGGTGCCAAAGCTGAAGAAGTCCGCTGACTCGGCCAGTTGGTCGGCCGTAAGGGCGGCACGCGGGACTTCGATCATGGTCCCGTATATGTAGGGAACGCTGACTTCCAGCCGCTCTTGCGTGGCGTCGGCGACAGCCGCCAACTGTTCCCTCAGCAGCTTCAACTCGTTGGCATGGGAAGTCATCGGAATCATTATCTCTGGGCGTACGGCTATGCCCTTTCGCAACAGCCTCGCGCTGGCAGTGATGATGGCCTCCACTTGCATGCAGTACACGTCGGGGAACGTTATCCCCAGCCTGCAGCCCCGGTGTCCCAACATGGGGTTGGCCTCCATTAGACCTTCCACCAGACTCAGCCGCTGCTCCAAGGGTTCGAGCGCTTCGGTAGAAGCGTTTGTAGCCTTAAGCTCGGCCAGTTCCCGCACTAATTGGTCGTGGCGGGGCAGGAATTCATGGAGCGGAGCGTCCAGCAACCGGATTATCACGGGCCTCTCGCCCATGGCTTCCAGGATCCCGGCAAAGTCTTCTATTTGGAACTTCTTCAGGTCTTCCAGGGACTGGCGGAACCTGGCGGACGCTTCGTCTTCTTCGTTGGATGGGTCCATGTCCTGGGCGCTGAAAAGCATCTCCTGGACTATAGGAACCCGTTCCGGCCCCAGGAACATGTGCTCGGTGCGGCAAAGTCCGATGCCCTCGGCTCCCATGCTCACTGCCCGTTGGGCGTCGGCCGGGGTGTCGGCGTTGGCCCACACTCCCAAACGCTTTGCCTCGTCGGCCCATTCCAGGAGAATCCCGGCCTCTTCCTGCTCCTCGATGTCAGGCCGGATCGTGTCCACCAGCCCCAGGAATACGTCGCCGGTGGTGCCGTCAATGCTGACTTCGTAGCCTTCCCAGACCGTCTTACCCTCGACCGTAAAGGTTCCGGCGAGGATGTCTATGTCCAACGCCTCGCATCCCACGACGCAGGGGACGCCCAGCCCCCGGGTGACTACGGCGGCGTGGCTGGTGACTCCTCCCCGGCTGGTTAGCACTCCCCTGGCACCGAGCACTCCGTGTATGTCCTCCGGCTTGGTCTCCGGGCGGACAAGGATAACAGGGATTCCTCGGCCAGCCGCCTCTTCCGCTCGGGTTGCATCGAAATAGACCCTGCCTGTGGCGGCGCCCGGAGACGCCGCGGCTCCCCGCGCGATTCGCGCTCCGGAGGCTATGGCCTTGGCCCGGGCCTCGGGTTCGTACCTGGGAAGGAAGAGTTGGGAGAATTCCTCGGCATTGACCATCTTCAAGGCTTCGTTCTTGGATATGAGGCCCTCGCGCACCATATCGACGGCTGATTTCACAGCCGCTTGGACGGTCCGCTGGGCGTTCCTGGTCTGGAGAATGTAAAGCTGGCCAGACTCAATGGTGAACTCGATGTCCTGAACGTCGCGGTAGTGGGCTTCGAGCTGTCTCGCTGTTGCCTCAAGCTCGTTGTAGACCTCCGGCATCTCCTCGGCCAAAGCGCTTATAGGTTCGGGTGTCCTGGTCCCGGCCACCACGTCTTCGCCCTGCCCGTTGGAAAGGTATTCGCCGAAAATCTGACGCGCTCCGTCGGAGGGATTGCGAGTAAACAGGACTCCTGTGCCGCTGCGGTTGCCCAGGTTTCCGAAAACCATCGAAACTACGTTGACTGCAGTGCCCCAGTCATGGGCCAATCCGTAGTGGTTGCGGTAGCTGACGGCCCTGGGACTGTTCCAGCTTTCGAACACCGCCCCCACGGCCCCATGCAGCTGGGTCCAGGGGTCTGTCGGCGGTTGCTGTCCCGTCTCTTTCTGGATGGCGGACTTGAAGTCGGCCACCACCTCTGCCAGGCGTGCCGCAGTCAGTTCGTGGTCCTGTGTAACGCCGGCGGCCGCCTTGTGGGAAGACAGTATGCCCTCGAAAGTGTCCGAGGGCACGTTCATAACCACCTGGGCGTATAGTTGGAGGAACCTGCGATAGGCGTCGTAAGCTGACCGGTCGTCGCCCATAAGCGTCGACAAGCCTTCCACGATGTGGTCGTTCACACCCAGGTTCAGGATGGTGTCCATCATACCGGGCATGGAGACCCGGGCGCCTGACCGCACCGAAACCAGCAGCGGGTTTTCCGAGGAACCGAAACTCTTTCCGGAGGTCGCCTCCAGCCGTTCCATGTACTCCCGCACCTGTTCCCAGAGGCCGTCGGGCATGGTGCGGTCCTGGTCGAAATAGCTGAGGCAGGCCTCGGTGGTGACGGTGAACCCCGGCGGCACTGGGAGTCCCAACCCTGCCATTTCGGCCAGGTTGGCGCCTTTGCCGCCCAGAAGGTCCTTCATGCCCGCATGGCCTTCCTCAAAGCTGTAGACCAGTTTCGTCGTCTGAACCATGGACCAACCTCTCCTTTAACCGTGGGCAGCCAACGGCATAGCAGTTGACTGGCCCTGGATGAAACAGGCCGCACCGCGACCTTGAAAAGCAACGCCCGATGAAACGGCCAGCCAGGCTGGGCTGCTGCTTAGGACGCCTCTGGAGAAGAAGTAGCGGGTTCCTCCAGGTAGAAGGAGTTGTCCCAGAGGTCGTATATATAATCGCACTCGTCCTGCTCCAAGTCCGGCGTTTCCGGCGCCGCACAGTATTCGGCCAACTCCTGGGAGTTGGTGATGTTGGGCAGGATGGTGACGATTGTAGGCTGCGCCAGGCAGAACTTGATGGCTGCCTGCGCCATTGTGCGGCCCGTCTCTTCAGCCAGGAACCGCACCTGGTCGGCTTTCTTGATGGCTTCCACCATCCAGAGATGCCTTCGGTGGGAACGGTGGTCCGAGGGGTCCCATTCCGGAGGCTCCCGGAATTTGTCGGTAAGGGTCTCCGACGCGTGGGGCACTCGGGACAGCAGCCCCACTTCTTCTTCGTCGGCGATGGGGAAGAACCTGTTCGCCGGGTCTTGCTCCAGTATGCTGTAGATTATCTGGACCGAGCTTACGTTCCGTTCCCGCATGGAAGCTTCGCCCTCTTCAAACCACCCGATGTCCGGTCCGAGGGCGGAGCCGTAGTAGCGTATCTTGCCTTCCTTCACCAACTCATCCAGGGTGTCGAAGACTTCGTCGTTCTCTATGGCTTCCAGCCTGGGATTGTGGAGCTGGTACAGGTCTATGTAATCGGTCTTGAGACGTTTTAGGCTTTGCTCGCAAGCGTACCTGATGAACTCAGGCTCGAACTTTTGAGGCCGCTCTTTGTGGCCTTCCCGTTCTACGTTGGTGTAAAAGTCGTAGCCGAACTTGGTCGCTATGACGACGTTGTTCCGTTCCTTGCCCAGGGCCTTGGCAAGTATATCTTCCCCGTATCCCTCGCCGTAGGTGTCGGCAGTGTCGAAGAAGTTAACGCCCCTGTCGATGGACTCCTGGAGCAGCCGCACTCGGTCCGACTCTTCTATTCGTCCCCACCAGTTGGTTGCTACTGTCCAGACTCCGAATCCAATTTCCGACAGGGTCAGGTCGGTTCTTGGCAATCGGCGGTATTTCACGGGTTTTTCCTAGGCCTGCACCGGTTCGAGGTGCATTGCCGACTTGACTTCTTCGACCTTTGAGAGGAACTGGTCGTCGGACAGGACAGGGGTCATGTCCTCCAGCGAAAGCCCGTCGGTCAGGTCCACCCAGGACTTGCAACCGCTGTAGCCGGGGTCATTGGCAACGACAATCGGTTCCGCCAATCGATAGACCCGGAGTAGCATCACGGACAGGGGAGACTTGGGCTTCCAGTGGAGCCGGCTTTGAGCGTAGTCGTTGGTCCAGATGTGACAGGGGGACAGGGAGTCCAGGGTTTCCTGTTCGAAAACCTCGATGACTTCCTGCACCTTGGCCCAATGGGAGAAAATGATGATGGACGGGTCATAGGGTTCGCTGAGTATGCGGGCCAACGCCTCCTGGTATGGAGGTTTCAACAACGCCTCTTTCTGATGCTCATAGGTGGGATACAGCAGGAACTCTGGGTGGATGACGCGGAAGTCCTTGCCGTCCTCCCTGATTCCGCCCTTCCTGAGAAGGACTATCTGGTCTCCCTGGTCCAGCGCCTTTACGGCGACGGCCCATTCCTTTAGAGCGACGTTGCAACTGGACGGAAGCATGGTGAGTTCACTCCTGGATTGATGCGTGAGTTGCGCTGTCAATGTTAACATCAAAACCGACGCTGCTCAAGCCGAATGGCGTTGCCGAGCGAAACCTGCGGAGGCTTCATCAACGGTGGTTCAAGGCGCACCGAATAGATACGATGCCATAGTCATTGGCGCGGGCCCCTCAGGGGCTACGCTGGCCCGCCAACTGGCCCTCAAAGGGGTCCGTACGCTGGTAATGGAGCGTCAGAAATTGCCCCGGTACAAGACCTGAGGGGGCGGGGTTAACGAGCGGGCCGTGCGCCTTCTGGACTTCCCCATATCCCCGGTATCGGAACGGATAGTAGACACCGCATGGCTCTCCTATCGCATGAAGGAAGGCTTCAGCCGCAGCTTTTCCAAACCCTTCACCCACATGACCATGCGTTCAGCCCTTGACGCAATGCTGACCGAAAAGGCCGTAGAGGCGGGAGCGGACCTCAAAGACGGCTTCAGGGTGGAACGCATCGAGGTTAATGACGATGGAGTTGTGACGGTCCATGGCGACCAGGATGCGTTTGAATGCAGAGTTTTGGCCGGAGCCGACGGTGTAAACGGGGTCACGGCCTTGCAGACGGGTCTGCAGGCGGGACGGGAGCTTGGAGTGGGGCTGGAGGCCGAGGTCTATACGGGCCAGGACCAATTGGAACGGTGGAAGCGGTCGGTGGCCATCGACTTCGGGATGGTGCGGGGCGGATACATGTGGCTGTTTCCCAAGGAGGACCACCTGTCTATCGGAGTGGCCAGCTTTCCCAAACACGCCCATCGACTGCGGGAACTGCTGGCTGGATACCTGAAATACCTGGACTTGGGAGACTATCAGGAACGGTCCACGCGAGGCCACCGTCTCCCACGCCGGAAGAAGGGCGCCCCCATCACGAAGGGGCCTGTTCTGCTGGTGGGCGACGCAGCAGGGATGCTGGACTATTGGACAGGAGAGGGCATCTACTACGCTATAAGGAGCGGGCAAATCGCCGCTCCGGCTGTCATCGACTATCTGGATGGAAGGACCACGGACCTGACAGCTTACGAGAAGGCCGTGGACGACGAGATAATGCCCGACCTCCGCATTGCCCGGACGATGACCCGCATCGGACTGGCGCTGCCAAAGCTGGGGTTCACCATGATGAAACGCTCAGACAGGGCCTGGAGCCTGGGCTGCCGAGTGTTGCGGGCCGAGTCCACCTATCACGACATCCGGAAAGTGTGGGGGCCGTTCAGGTTTGTCTTTGACCTGGTAGGCAGAGGGATTTAGGGCGCCTGTTGGTCCTGTTTATTCAAGTCCTTGCCTGTATCCAGGCAGCAGCAGGACCGAGTCTGGACGCTTAAGTCCAATGGTCTGTCATTCCGAACGCAGTGAGGAATTTGAAAACGCTGCTGATGTTATGACGCGGTCCGACTGGCATGCCCTTGCCCAGGAGCGTTGCATTCCCGACAGCCTGGGTTTGAGTACAAGGACTTGAGATTCCTCACTACGCTGCGCTCCGTTCGGAATGACATTTCAAGTGGTAGGGGCAACGGCAGTGTTGTAAGATGACGTGCGTTTTTGTGTGTATGGTATCCAGTTCGGCAAAAAGGAGATGCTCTAACCCATTGAAGGCAATGGGTGTTCCTTATCTAGAATTTCCAGGAAAGCGTTTTGTGCTGGGGAAAGCCGCTTTTCCTTCAGGTAGACCAATGTCAGGGGCCGAATGCATTCCCAGTCTATGACCTGCAACACCTTGAGCAGCCCCGCTTTCACCTCGGCGCCTATTCCAAACCTGGACACCACGCCAACGCCAACACCCGACTCAGCCGCCAGTTTGACCGCCTGGTTGGAGCCAAGTTCCATAGCGACTTTGGGTACTGCTCCCAAGTGGGTAAAACATTCTTCCGCGGCCTGACGCGTGGCCGACCCTTGCTCGCGAATCACCAAGCCGGCGTCCATGACCGCTTTCAGGTCGACCGGTCGGTCGGTGGCTAGCGGGTGGTCTAGCGCCGCCACAAGCACGATCTCGTCCATGACGTATGTGGAGGTCTCCAGAGCGTCGTCGCCCTCAAGGGCGGACCCAATCATCCCTATGTCCAACTCTCTCTGGTGTATCTGGCTGACTATGGACCTGGTGTTGGATATTTTGAGTTCCACGTCGATGTCCGGGTACCTCCGCCGGAAACGGCCGACTGCGACGGGAAGAATATATTCACCCGGAGTGGTTGAGGCCCCGATGGTGAGGTGGCCGGCTCTGAGGCCACGAATGTCTTGCACCGCCTCCTCCAGCTCAGTGGACAAGCCGAATATCCTGTGGACGTAGCCGTAAACCGTCTCGCCTATTTCGGTCAGCTGGAGGCCTTTGGACCTCCGGTGAAACAGAGGCACGCCGAGGGTCTTTTCCAGGTCCTGGACCTGTATGGAAACGGCAGGCTGGCTTATCTCCAATGCCTTGGCCGCCCGGGAAAATCCTCCCTGGCGCGCTACGGTGTAGAAGATGCGAAGCTGGTGGAAGTTGAAGTCAGTGATGACAAAACTCCATATATGACAGTTAATAGAAATGCCACTTTCTATTATACACCATCTGGAAAGACCGGAAAGCGGGCAATAAAAAAGCGGCCCTGTTTAAGGGGCCGCTCCGGCTTCTACGTTGTCCTTGTGGGTCAGCTATTCGGCTTGGGAAGCGTTGAGCTTGGCCATGAGACGCGACTTCTTCCGAGCCGCGTTGTTCTTGTGGAGGATTCCCTTGGTGACGGCGGAGTCAAGGGCTTTGATGGCCGCTCCTACTGCCGTGTCTGCTTCATCATCCGACCTCAGTGCATCACCCGCCTTGCCGACCATTGTCCTGGTCGCGCTGCGGATTTGGCGGTTTCTCAGCCGCCTCTTTTCCATCTTACGGGCTGTCTTTTCAGCGGGCAAAGGTCCCTCCCTATGATTTCTGGTCACTATCCAGTATATACCCTGTGTCTAGCTGGGCGATGTAGCTGGGGACTCGGTGTACCGGGTTACGCTCAATACTCCCTTGATCCCCTCCAGTTTCGAGAAGAGGCGGCTAAGCTGGGCCACGCCGGTTGTGGAGAGGGTCAGCGACATGATGGACGTGCCGTCGGGTTTCTCATTGGTGACCACCATCGCAATGTTGACCCCCTGCTCCGAAACTTGAGTGGTGATGTCCCTGAGCAAGCCCACCCGGTCCCAGGCCACGATGGTCACACGAACGGGATAGAACTGCTGCACCTCGCCCCAGTCTACGGCGACCAGCCTCTCCTGTTCGTCTTCGTTGCGCAGGTTGGGGCACGTCTTCTTGTGGACTGTGATTCCCTTGGCCCGAGTGATGTATCCGACTATCTCTTCTCCGGGAAGTGGATTGCAGCAACGGGCCATGCGGGTGAGCAGGTCTCCCACGCCCAGCACCTTGATGCCGCTGGAGGGGCTGGAGATGGGAAGGTCCGGGGCCCATTGGTCCACGGCGCGCTTTTCCTGTCCTGCCATCAACCTGGCGGCAATCTGGGAATCGGTTATGGAGCCGGAACCGACGGCCGCCAGGAACTCCTCGGGGCTGTCGTATTTGAACATCTTGGCGACGTCCGCCTCGCTTACCGACATGCTCAGGCGTCGCAATTCCTTACGCAGGTAGTCTCGCCCCCTCTGTACGCTGGCCCCGCGGGCCTGGCGCCTGAACCAGATGCGGATGCTCTGCCGAGCGCTGGCCGTGCGCACGTACCCAAGGCTGGGATTGAGCCAGTCCAGGCTCGGTCCGCGAGCGGCTTTGGTGGTGTGAATCTCCACCGTGTCCCCGTTGTTGAGCTGGTAGTCCAGGGCCACGAGACGCCCGTTGACCTTGGAGCCTATGCAGCGGTGTCCAAGGTCTGTATGTATCTTGTACGCGAAGTCTATGGGGGTGGACCCCGACGGGAGCTCGATGATGTCGCCCTTGGGAGTGTAGACAAAAACCTGGTCGCGGAAGAGGTCGGTCTTAACGCCTTCCAGGAACTCTTCAGTGCCGCTGACTCCCCGTTGCCACTCCAGCAACTGTCTGAGCCAGGCCATCTTGTTCTCGAACTTGGGGTCGGAGGAGCCGCCCTCTTTGTAGCGCCAGTGGGCAGCCACGCCGTACTCGGCTGTCTGGTGCATGTCGTGGGTCCTGATTTGGACCTCTAGCGGCGCCCCGCCCTCGCACATGACGGTGGTGTGGAGGGACTGGTAGAAGTTCTCTTTAGGGGCTGCGATATAGTCGTCGAACTGGCCCGGCATCGGATGCCAGAGGTTGTGGACCACTCCCAGAGATGCGTAGCAGTCGTCCTTGCCCTTTACCAGCACTCTCAGGGCGTAGAGGTCGTATATCTCGCTCAGTTCCATACCCTGGGCCTGGTACTTCTCCATCTTCTTGAAGATGCTGTAGATATGCTTGGGCCGACCCAGGACCTGAGCGCTGACTCCGGACTCCTCCAGCTCGTGTGCAAGAGTTGCCGACACCCGTTTAATGTAGTCCTCACGCTCATCCCGCTTGAGGTTCAGCATCCGGGATATGGACTTGTACTTGGAGGGTTCCATGTGCCTGAAGGCCAGGTCCTCCAGCTGCCACTTGATCTCCCATATCCCTAGGCGGTGGGCCAGCGGAGTGTAGATGTCCAGGGTCTCCTGGGCGATTATCTTCCGCTTTCTGGGGTTCAGGGCTCCCAGCGTCCTCATGTTGTGGAGGCGATCGGCCAGCTTGATGAGGACCACCCGGATGTCCTCGGCCATGGCCACCAGCATCTTGCGGAGACTCTCCGCCTGAATGCGGTCGTCGCGGACGGCGCCGTTGGCCTTGCCTTCCCCTTCGTCCATCATGCTGACGTCCATACGGGTCAGCTTGGTTACGCCGTCCACGAGGCTTGCCACTTCGTCTCCGAACTTGGCTTGTATCTGTTTGTGAGTGACGCCGCAGTCCTCGACGACGTCGTGGAGCAGAGCGGCCGATATGGTGGTCTGGTCCAGGCGCATGTCGGCAAGCAACATGGCAGCCTGGAGGGGATGCTCGATGTACGGCCCTCCCGACGCCCTGGTCTGGCCGTCATGGCATTCGGCTGCGAACTCGTAAGCGTCCTCGATGGACTGTACGCTTTCCTGGGGAAGGTAGTCCTCGACCCTGGTTTTGAGGTCCTTCATGCCGCTGGTCACGCCGCCTCCGCACTCCTGGTTTTTGGCTCGTTCGTGTCTAGTCCATGATACCCCGACGCCGTAACCAAGTCTAGCCGGAAAGCGTCTGTGGGCCGTCTTTTTTGAGCGTATCCAGCCTGTGCGCCGCCTTTACACTAAATTGGGGCTGGGGTATTCTAGCCCACGGAGGAACACATGCAGTTCAGGGCCCCGCGAGGCACCGCCGACAACCTACCGCAGGACCAGAAATACTGGCGCTACATCGAGCGGCAGGCTGTGCGGCTGTGCGGGCAATACGGGTTTTCCCGGCTCGACACACCCGTCTACGAGGACTCGGGGCTGTTTGTCCGCTCCGTTGGCGAGGGCACCGACATCGTGGAAAAGGAGATGTACACCTTCCTCGACCGCGGGGGCGACAGCATCACTCTCCGGCCCGAAGGCACGGCTCCCGTCTGCCGCGCATATCTGGAACACGGCATGCACAATCTTCCCCAGCCGGTCCGTCTCTACTATTTCTGCCCCGTCTTCAGGTACGAGAGGCCCCAGTCGGGCCGCTTTAGGGAGCACCACCAGTTTGGGCTGGAGGTACTGGGAGACGCTGACCCGTCGGTGGACGCCGAGGTTATCGACTTCGCCTGGAGCTTCATGGACGCTTTGGGGTTGGGGGACGTCAACCTGACGGTCAACTCCATAGGAGACCCGGCCTGCAGGCCGGAATACATTAAGAAGTTGCGAGACTACTACTCGCAGCACACAAACCGGGTGTGCCAGGACTGCCGCAACCGCCTGGAGCGCAACCCATTGCGCCTGCTGGACTGCAAACAGGAGACGTGCATTCCCCTGGGCGCCGAGGCTCCCATGTCGGTGGACTTCCTCTGCGACGAGTGCCAGCAGCATTGGGACCTGCTCAAGAAGTACCTGTCCGCAGCGTCCATACCCTTCCGGGTGGACCATCGCCTGGTCAGGGGGTTGGACTATTACACCCGCACGGTGTTCGAGATTCAGCCCAAAGAAGAGGGAGGCCAAAGCACGATTTGCGGCGGAGGCCGGTACGACGGCTTGATAGAACAGCTGGGGGGCAGGCCCACGCCCGGCGTCGGATTCGGGACAGGAATGGAACGGTTGGCGCTGAACCTGAAACGTCAGGAGATTGAAGTCCCCGATGAACCGGCTCCGCAGTACCTGGTCGCGTCCATCGGAGAGTCCACACGCGAGGCGGCCCTGAACATCACGACGCAAATCAGGAAGAGAGGGGCCGGGGCCGTCCTGGGCAGCGCCTCCAGGAGCCTGAGGGGTCAGATGCGTCAGGCGAACGCCCTCGGTTTCAACTACGTGGTCATTGTGGGCGAGGAAGAGTTGGCCCGTAATGAGGTGGGTCTCAGGGACATGAGCGGCGGCGAACAGCAAGCGGTCTCCATCGACCGCTTGTTGGAAAGCCTGGACGGCGCAGCCTAAAGGCGTCACACAGTGATAGGGGCGTTGTCCCCTCCCCTTTTCAGGGGGAGGGTTAGGGTGGGGGTAGAGGCGCCGCCCATAGTCTCCGGCCTGCGCCGGAATGAAGGACTTTGAGGAACATCCCCCTCATCCCAACCTTCTCCCGGCAGGGCGAAGGGGCAAGGCCAAGTCCCCGATCTACATCATCGTATAGCCGCCGCTGACGCTCAGGGTCTGTCCGGTGATGAAGCTGGCGGCGTCGGAAGCCAGAAACACCACGGCGTTTGCGACTTCCTGGGCTGTGCCCAGCCGTCTCAACGGATAGCCTCTTTTCACCCGCTCCAGCGTATCGTCGGTGAAGATTTCCCGCATCTCGTGCCACATGCTCTCTGAGCTCATCTCCTCGGGCTCGGGCACTGTCAAGCCCGGACACACCGTGTTGAGCCTGATGCCGTAGCGGCCCGTCTCCCGTGCTATGGCTTTGTTGAGAGCTATCACACCCGCCTTGCAGGCCGAGTAGACGGCTTCCCGGTACTCTCCCATCCTGCCAGCGTCGGAGCTTATGCTCACCACGCAGCCTGATTGACGTTCGATCATGTGAGGAAGGACGGCTCGGACGCAGTTGATGGGGCTCCACAAGTTCAGGTCAACCTCTTTGACCAGCACGTCCCTGGGCTTTTCCATGAATAGCCTGTCCACCGACCATCCAACGTTGTTGACCAGAACGTCAACGCCGCCAAACTCGTCGACTGCGCCGGAGACCATGGCTTCCACCTGGGGATAGTCGGTCACGTCGGTCTTAATGACCACGGCCCTGGAACCGGTCCCGAGGGCGGATATTTCCTCAACGACTTTGGTGCCCTGGGCCTCGTCTATCTCGGCGACAACCAGGTTGGCGCCCTCCTCGGCGAATGCGAGAACGATGGCACGCCCGATGTTGGAGCCGCCACCGGTGACGATTACGGTCTTGTTTCTCAGCCCCAGTTCCATCTTATTCCTCCTATGACCAGCAGCGGTTGGTTAGAATACGGGTTGCCGCTTGTCTTTGAAGGCGGTGATGCCTTCCCTGGGATGGGGAGACGTAGTGGTGTGCTCCACGAAGGCCTCCACCTCCTGGGCCACGCCCTCTCTCAACGGCAGTTGGCGTCCCCTCCGCACCATGTCCTTGGTGCGGGCCATCCCTTGATCGCTCTTGTTCCTGAGTTGGTCCAGCAGGCTATCCAGCTCCTGGTCCAACTGTTCCAGTGGGACAGCTCGCAGGGCCAAGCCCCACTCCTGGGCTTCCTTGCCGGAGAGCCACCGCCCTGTGAAAAGCAGTTCCATCGCCCTTTGATGACCGACGCGTCCCGGAAGCCTCTGGGTCGAACCTCCACCGGGCATAAGCCCGAAGTTGGCGTGCTGGTCGCCGATGCGAGCATCCTCGGCAGCGATGACCATGTCGCAGCCCAGCATCAGTTCGAGACCGCCCGCCAGCACGAAACCGTGCACCACGCCTATTACGGGGAAAGGGAGTTCTTCCAGCTTGAAGATGATACCGTTGAGGACAGTCAAGTAGTCTCTGATGCGATCGGGGGCGTCCAGAGAACTTGATATCAGGTCCAAGTCTGCTCCAGTGCAGAAGGCCCGCCCGTTGCCCCGGATTGTCAGGGCTTTGAGGCCTGGCGTCATCTCCAGCTCCTGGAGGGCGTCGACTATCTCCCGCAGCATGTGGGGGCTCAGCGAATTCAACGCTTGAGGTCGGTCAAGGGTGAGAGTGGCGAAGGGCAGGTCTATGTCCAATAGGATGTTTCTGTATTCCATAGTCAACTCCGTCGATGCAGCTTCCCGATGCTGGCGGGAGTCCCAATGATACTATAGGGTTTCGGGGCTGTCAGTCAGCCGGGTCGATGGACGGCGTTACTTGCCTTAAACAAACGCTCGTGGGTGGGTAGGGGCGACCGGCCGGTCGCCCCTACGTGGTGTGTTGTGTCCAACGCGATGCTCGGACATGCTGCCAACCGACTGCGTTCAGCCACTTGGCGTTGTTCGCTGCCGTCCAGAGCAATAACGCCGCTCGCCGCTAACGGGAAGTCCTTGACACCCGGAGACAGGTTGGGCTATGGTTCTTGCAGGTGCAATTGCGAGTTAAACGTTGAAACACGAGCAAATCCTGGAGACGGTAAAAGCCCAAGGCCTTAGGCTCACGCCTCAGCGTCTGATAATTCTCTCAGCCATAGCTGAGGGCCACGGCCACATGAACGTGGACGAGGTCTACCGCCGAGCTAAAGACGCCTACCCGTATATGGACATTGCAACCGTCTACCGTACGCTCCATCTCTTCAAGAAGCTTGGGCTGGTCACGGAAGTGGGAATAGGGGACAGGCTTCACTACGAACTTACCGACCCCGACGCACGGCACAACCACATGGTCTGTCGCGTTTGCGGTAAGGCGGATAACCTCAGCCCCTCATACCTGGACGAGTTCAGAACGCGTCTAGTGGACGAATTCGACTTCGAACCCGACCTGGACCACTTCACCGTTGGTGGAGTGTGCTCCACGTGCCGTGCCAACAACGGCTCGGACCTCTACGACTAACGCGGCCATGCCCGAGGCATCCGCCCCTACAACTGACCGCGACGGGACCGCCACAGATGGAGACGCCCCCTATCCCCGGTTTACCTTCGGGCGGCCCAGATAGAATCGAGAGCCGGGAAAGGAGCCGCCGATGGAGATTGCGTTGAGGGTCCCGGGCTGCTCCCCCGCCAATGAGTCCGCCGATTTCGCCCGCAAGGTGGAAGAGGCCGGGTTCGACGGCATGGGCATTCCGGACACCCAGCTAATCATGCGGGACGTGTACGTAACGCTGGCTCTGGCGGCGCAGAACACCTCCAACCTGAGACTCTACACGGCTGTGACCAACCCGGTTACCCGCCATTTCTCTGTGCTGGCGTCCCTTGTCCAGACCGTGGAGGAGCTGGCTCCGGGTAGGCTGGGCATCATAATCGGCAGCGGCTACAGCGCCGTGCGCACCATAGGACAGCGCAGGTCCACGCTGGACATGATGCGGAGATGCGTTCTCACCGTGAGGAGCTTGCTGGCAGGGGAGCAGGTCGACTTTGACGGCTTCCATGCCCGCTTGCCTTTTGCAGCGGGGCGGCACATCCCGCTCATTATCGCCGCCAGCGGCCCCAAGACTTTGGAACTAGCTGGAGAGGTTGCAGATGGAGTTCTTATCTCCGTAGGACTGCACCCCGGCATGCTTGACGCGGCTATGGAACGGGTTGAAGCAGGAGCCAAACGTGCAGGGCGGGACCCGGGAAGTATTGAGGTTATGCACGCGGGGCGCGTCCATATCGAATCTGACATGGAGACGGCCCACGCCATGGCCCGTCCTGTATGCGCCCAGTGGGTGATGGAGCCTTACAGGGCCTCCTGGCTCAGCAAGGCCGGAATCGAAGTGCCGGACTTCGAGATTCCCCCGGAGCTGCTGGCCCTATACCCAGACATCCCCCACGCGGAGGACTGGGACGAGGCGCGCAGACTTACGTCATTCCTGTCCGACGACATGGTTGCCGAGATGTGCGACGCCATCGGGCTGTTCGGTACAGCGAACCATGTCGTTGAACGGATGAAGAGGCTCCCGGAGCGCGGCATATCCAAGTTCTTTGTCCAGACGACGGAGACCTACTCCTTCCCGGAAAGCACACTGGAAGCCTTCCGGGACTCCATATTCCCGCAACTGGGGAGATAGCCCCATATTCCGTCGTGGAGTGTTGCGGGTCGTTAGGCGTCAGGCGGGAGCCGATTCCACTGGCGTTTTGGGCCTGAGAGGCGTTAGCAGCACGATAGCGGCGGGAATCAGAGTCAGGATTCCAGAGTAGTAGTATATCGAGCCGTAGCCTCCCCAGTGCTTGATGATGAGTTCCGAGGCCAGGAACGGCGTCGCAATCCCGACCAGGCCGCCGAGCCCGAACACCAGCCCTATAGCAGTAGCCTCCGTGCCTCTGCCCACGATATCCAGCACTGACGCTTGCAGGATGTGGTGCAGCGCAAAGCTGAAAAGCCCCATGCCTGCAAACACCAATAGCAGAAGCGGACTGTCTCCCGTCTTGACCACCAGCAGCGACAACGCCCCCGCAGCGATGAAACCGGGCACCATTACGGTCTTGCGGCCAATTTTGTCCGACAGAGGACCGAGAATCGGCCCGGAAATCACGCCCATCCCGGCCAGAAGCCCCAGATGTAAGCCCGCCTCGATTTTCCCCATTCCCAGGCTGGTGGCGGTGTCCAGGACTCCCATATCATCCTCGACGCCTATCAAATAGAAGGGAGTCCAGTGGGCGACGGCGCTCAACCCGATCCCCCTGAGCGTTGCCGCCAGCACCAGAGCCATGACTACCGGGTTCTTGACCGCCGTCAGAGAATGGCGCAGCTGGGGCAACAGCGCCCTGGGTTCTTCTCCGTCGTCGGAGCTGCCAACGTCCCTAAGCGACCACCAGACGAATACTGCCATCAGGGCCGCCGGAATGGCATAGATGAACAAGACATGACGCCATAGGAGCACGGTAAGGAGGGCTGCGGCCAGCAGCGGCCCCAGGTAGTTGCAGATGTTGGCCACTGTGCCGTGGATGGTGATGGCGAACCCCCGCCGGTCCGGGAACCTCTGGGAAAGGGCAGCGGCCGCGGGCAGGTGCCATAGCGAACCGGGCACAGACACCAGAAACACAGCCAGCGCCAGGACGGGAAGGTTGGGGGACGCCCCCATTATGATGAACGTCAGTGCAGACCATGCCATGCAAGCGGTGAGAATCAGGCCCCATTTCTCCTTCAGCATGTCCACCAAGGGACCGCCCCCGAGGTTGACGACGCTGGAACCAGCCTGCCGGATGGAGAACAGGATGGCCACGGTAAAGTTACTGTAACCGAAGACGGCGGCTATTTCCCGCAGGATTAGGGGGAAGCCCAGGTCATAGAGATGCGAAATGCCGTGGCCAAAGGAGAGACTTCCAAGGACGAAGCCTCTGTTCTGGCGAATTCCGACCTGGGCTGGTATGGCCTCTGCCAAGACCGGGGTCCTACTTTACGCGCTGGTCCAGTTGCACGAAGTTGCCGTCGGGGTCCTGGAAGACGGTGGTCGTCACCTGGGTGCTTCCATCTTCTCCGTACCAGCCGGAGTCCATGGTGTTGGGCCCGGAGCGTATGGGCACGCCCGCAGCCTTCAGCTTCTCCAACGTCTCCTCCAGGTCTTCCACCCAGAAGGCGAAGTGGTGGTACCCCAACTGGTTCATCTTCAACGGCTCGCCCGTAATGATGTTCTTGGTCTGGCCCAGCACTATGAAGGTCGAGTCGGGGCCGTCCTCCCAGCGGAGGTACACGGCCCGTCGCTCGTCTGGGGTGCCTCCCCGTTCGATTCTGTCCAGGTCCACCTTAAGCCCCAGCAGGTCTCGGTAGAAACCAAGGGCTGATTCCATGTCCTTTACTCCGATGGCCAGGTGAGAAAAAGCTCTAGTCTTCAACGTATCCTCCTATCGAGCGGGGTTTGGCTGGGTCCCGGGTTATTCGTTGATGCACTGTTCGAACTGGATGGGAAGCCCGTCCGGGTCATAGCAGAAAAGGGAGTAGTACCTGCACCCGTACACCGGTTGAAACAGCGTATTGTCCACCTCTCGGGGTTCGGAGAAGCACTGCACACCGTCTGCGGTCAGCCGCTGGTACATCTCGTGGATATCGTCAACCCAGAAAGAGAAGTGGTCGATGGGAGTGGCGTCCGTGCCGCCGTTCTTGTATTCCACTTCCAGGTATTGGGCGATAACCAGCTTGAAGGAGTCGTCGTTCCCTTCCCAGTCCAGGTATGCGGCCCGGCGTTTATATGCTCCGCCGTCTTCCATGGCCTGGTGGTACACCCTCATCCCCAAGAGGTCGCTGTAGAAATGGAGGGACTTGTCCAGGTCTCGTACATACAGGGCATTGTGGGACATGCCTATGGTGGCCATTTGTTCCTCCTTACATAAGATAACCCAACGATTTCGAGGGCCGTTATGGTTGAGTCAAACAGAGGAAGTAAACGAGTGGCTGCTCGACTTGTGCGTCGGCTTGCCCACACCGTCGCCGCGGCCCGCCGACAACCGAAGTTTATACCACGTCAGCCCTGAAGGGAAATTTTCGTGCGCTGACTTCTTGTTGCATACTTGTGCATAGGATAAACTATACAACCATCACCACATCATCAAGTAATCGCCAATGCCAGACGCTTCCACCGACCAATTACTGAAAAAGCTAGCCCTCGTAGAGGAAAGATACACCGAGATCGAGAACCTTCTCTCCGATCCGGAAGTTGCTACCGACTATTCCAGGGTCCAAACCCTGGCCAAGGAACGCTCCACTCTCGAGGGTCGGGTCTCCATGCTCCGGGAATACCGGAGCCTTCTGGCCCGCAGGCAGGACGCGCACTCCATTCTGGAGGACGCCCCCGACGCGGAGATGGCTGAGCTGGCCAGGGACGAATTGGAATCGGCGGATATTCGCATATCCCGGCTCGACCAGGACCTGAAGCTGGCGCTGCTACCCAAGGACCCCAACGACGATAAGGACGTCATTGTAGAGATACGCGAGGGAGTGGGCGGGCTTGAAGCGGCCCTCTTCGCCGGAGACCTGTACCGGATGTACACCCGTTACGCCCAACTGCAAGGCTGGCAGGTCGAAGTCTTGAACTCCAACGCCGCCGAAAAAGGCGGGTTTAAAGAAGTTGTATTTGAAGTTAAAGGGTCAGGGGCGTTCAGCAGGCTCAAGTTCGAACGGGGCGCCCACAGGGTGCAGAGAGTGCCCCTCACGGAGGCGTCCGGCAGAATCCATACCTCCACTGCTACAGTGGCCGTTCTTCCTGAAGCAGACGAGGTGGAAGTGGACATCAACCCGGACGACCTGCGTGTGGACATATTCCACGCTAGCGGCCACGGCGGTCAGAACGTTAACAAAGTGGCCTCAGCCGTGCGAATCGTCCACATTCCCACTGGAACGGTGTCGATCTGCCAGGATGAGCGTTCCCAGTTCAAGAACCGGCAAAAGGCTATGGCGGTCCTGCGAGCAAGAATATACGAGGCGGAACAGCGCAGGAAGGACAGCGAGATTACGGCGTCGCGCCGTGCTCAGGTGGGGACCGGAGAACGGGCCGAAAAGATTCGCACCTACAACTTTCCCCAGGACCGCATCACCGATCACCGAATCAGTTCCAGCTTCCACGGCATCCAACAGGTCCTGGACGGTGGCGTTGACGAAATCATAGAAGCGTTGGGCGCCAGCGAACGCACCGCCCTCCTCGAACAGGCCCTGACCTGATCTCTCAGTGACCAGAGGGCCAGATACGTCAGCTCCAGTGGGTGAGTCGTCCATTAGCTAGTTGGAACCATGTAGACCTGTGAAACTGCGCGTAGATAAAGAATCCCACGCCCTTTACTTAAGGCTCGATGACTCTCCGATTGTCGAGTCCGAAGAGGTTTCTCCAGGAGTTGTTCTCGACTACAACGACTCCAATGAAGTCGTGGGGGTAGAGATGCTGTATCTGTCGAAACGCTCCTCCAATCTAAATCTTTCCGCCCTGGAATTCGAAACGGCTTAACTGAGACAGAGTTAAGTCGAATCGTAAGCTGGGGAATTCAGCGCATGTTGGGGGAACCTTCATCGAATGACAGCGGGGAGGTCTATGGCGACCCTGGGTGAGACGTTGCTCCGAATGGCCGCGTCTCTGGATGAGCTCTCCATCCCCGACTCCCGGCTGGAAGCGGAAGCGCTGCTGGCCCACATTCTCCAAATGTCCCGCGCTCAGGTTCTAGCCCATCCCGAACGACCACTGTCCCCCGAAGAAGAAGCGGCTGCTTCTGAGGCGCAGCGTCGAAGATGGGGCAGGGAGCCTTTGGCCTACATTACAGGACACCGGGAATTCTTCGGCATAGACTTCAAGGTCAACCCGTCGGTCCTGATTCCACGGCCGGAGACCGAGACGCTGGTGGAGACCGCGCTGGGGGCAGCACACGAGTTTCCAGGCGGGCCGGAACTGTCGATTGTCGATGTGGGAACGGGTTCTGGGGCGATCGCGGTGTCTCTCGCGCTGCGCTTGCCCTCGGCGAAAATATTCGCGGTGGACTCTTCAGGAGCGGCCTTGGAGTTGGCCAAGGCTAACGCTGAAATGCATGGAGCGGCGGACAGAATCACGTTTCTGGAAGGAGACTTGCTGGCCCCATTTAGCGGCTCCGTAGACCTTATTGTGGCGAACCTTCCCTATGTGCGGACCAGCGAACTATCGAGCCTGGCGCCGGAGGTGCAGAAAGAGCCTAGGGAGGCCTTGGACGGAGGGCAGGACGGGCTCGACTTGATACGCAGGATGATGCACCAGGCCCAGCACGTCATATCCGGGGACGGAGTGATTCTGTTGGAAATGGACCCCAGACAGGCGGAGCCTATACGTGGACTGGGAGAGTCCCTGTTTCCTGGGGCTGAGATATCCATAGTGAAAGACTTGTCCGGCTGGGATCGGGTCTTCATGCTCCGGTAAAGATACCCGGTGCAGGATGACAGGCTATCGTCTCCCCACATAGCCGCATCTTGTGGCATAGTAGCGCTGTGAAGCCTCCCGGACACGCGGCCATATCCATCGGAATCGGCGGAATCGTTTGGGCCGTCACTAAGTCCCCCTACTCAATGGCGGCCGCCGTCGCCACCGGCGTGGCCGTGGACCTGGACCATCTGCTGGAGTATTACCTCTGGTTTGTCAAAGGGGACAATTCCAGGGTCTTCTTCCTTCTTCACAGCTATGAGTTGCTAGTCCCCTGCATACTGGCGGGTGTCCTGTCCGGGGGAGATCCTGTGGTTATCGGGGTCAGCGCCGCATTTCTGGGCCATTTGCTCACCGACCAGATAGCCAACCCAATGCACCCTCTGGCTTACTTTCTCACGTTCAGGGCGCTAAACGGGTTCAACCGGGCTAAGCTGATACGCCAGCCTTGGAAAGAGCTGGAAACAGACTTCTTGAAGCTCTACGGTGCAAAAACAATCCTGGGGAGGTTCGCTAAGGGGCCCAGAGGCCACAACGATTGACCTGCGCTATTGTTTTCGGCCCTCTTCGGGAGATTGGTCCGAGGCAGTCCCCGTTTCCCCGCTGGTGGGTTGAGCAAGATCCGCTCTTTCCGGCATAGGGCCGTTGTCTGCCGTCCAGGGGGTTCCCCCAAAAGTGAGGGGGCCGGTTTTTATGCTGTCTGGCGACGCTATTCCCGCTGACACTATCAGCTTCATCGCGTCTTCCACTGGCAAGTCGGTATAGGTCACTCTGTCTTCGGGTATGATGCACAGGAAGCCTGACGTTGGGAATGGGGAGGTGGGACAGTACACGGCCAGCAGCGTGTCGCCGTTCTCATCCTTCATCTTGGCGGTGACGAGGCCAATGGACCTGAGTCCGTACCCTGGGAACTCGATGAACACAACGGCGCTGTATTTGCCGGCTGAGCCGTCAGCGACAGTGCTGAGGACGTGAGTCGCCTGGCGGGCTGTGCGGTATATTCCTCGCACTACGGGGACCAGGTCCACAATGCCGTGGCCGAACGCAATTAGTCTCCGCCCCAAGATGTGAGTCGTTATCAATCCCACCAGGTATATGATCAACGCCAGACCGGCGATGCCCATGCCGGGGAAAGCGTATCTTGGCGCGAACTCTTCTATCAGGTCTTTGATGATGGGGTCGAAAGCGTCGAACAGGAACTTGAGTATGATGAAGGTGACCACAAGGGGCAGAATCACCAAAATGCCTGCGCCGAAGCTGCGTCGGATGTGGCTGCCGGTGGACCTGAAAAACGACTTTAAGAACAATGGTCTGCCAACTGAACTCTGTGGCCCTTGCGCCGCGAATACTGTCCAGGCCAGGTCTTAATGGAGACTAAAGCTCTCGGTACAGCCGGAGGGTGTCCTGAGCCACTCGTTCCCATCCCATGCCTTCAGCCCGTTCACGGGCCGCTCGGCCCATGCTTTTTTGCAAGGCCTTGTTCGAGAATATCATTTCCACCGAGTCGGCGTAAGGTTCTGGGCAGCGTCCTGAAACCAAATATCCCGTCCGCCCATGATGCACAACGCCGCCGAGTCCCCCAACTCTCGAGGCCACTACCGGCGTGCCGCAGGCCAGCGCTTCCAGTGCGACCAGACCGAAACTCTCGTAGTGGGAAGGCACCAGACAGACGTCTGCAGCGTTGTAATAGACAGGAAGCTCGCTCTGGTCCACCACCCCGACGAACTCCAGCGAGTCCTCGATTCCCAAGGTTTGCGCCATCTCTTTCAGGCGCACCACCTCGGCCTCCTGTTCCACATTCCCGCCGACTATCAGCGTCTTTATGTGGCTCTGATCGATTTCGGCGACACTTTGCAGCAGAAGGTCCAGCCCTTTTATCGGCTCAATCCTGCCCACAAAAAGTATCACCTTCTCTCCATTGAGACCCAAGCGTTTGCGTGATTCCTCCATGTCGAGAGGCTTGAACAACGAGAGGTCCACCCCACAGGAAAGCACGCGGATTCTCTCCTCAGGAGCCTGGTACAAGCGGACCATCGCCGACTTCTCATGGAAACTGGAGGCGGTTATCAGATCGGCGTTGGCCATCAGGTCCCGTTCGACTTCAGACCTGTGGGGAGAATCGTCTTCACCGACCCGCGCCCGGGCCTTAATTTCCATCAGAGTATGGAACGTAACGACGTGGGGGACGCCCCAACGCCGGGCCGCTCTGGCGCCTACCCACCCAGACATCCAGTAGTGGGAGTGGACCAGGTCATAGTTTTGCCCGTCGATCCGGCGGAAACGGTCGATTTCCTCCAGGAAACCCGGCAGATGGCTGAAAAAGGCGTTCATGGGCAAATCGGGCGGGCCGCCGTCCAGATGGACCAACCGGACGTTGTCGTCCAGGTCGACGACCTCCGTATCGTTTCCTGGGTGTCCGCGAGTGAACATGTCCACCTTCACTCCCATGCCGCCGATGCGTTGTGAGAGCTCTTTCAGGTACACGTTCATGCCGCCGGCTTTGCCCTGTCCCGGAGCGGCAAGGGGACAGGTGTGCAGGCTTATAAGAGCTAGCCTGTCCGCTTTCAACTTCGCGTTACCGTCAACTGATATATCGTTGTGTCTTTCGCGCCCAAGTCATATTTGTACGGTTCCGGTCCGCGGAGAAAATCGAAACATTCCAGGCCGGACTCTATAGCGTCCCGCACACACATGGCCTTGAGCGCCAGTCCTACGGAATAATAGGAATAGTCGGGGTCGTATCCGCTATTGTAAAGGTGGCGGGCGTTGCGGTAGTCGAAGCATATGGCCGTGGCCGTGCGGATGCCGTCCAACTCCAGGAAGAAGAGCCGGAACGCGCCCATTACGGCCGTCTCTTGGGCGATGTTTCTGAAGAAGCGTTCCCTCTCCGGTGTCAAGAACCTCCGCTTCTCCTGTTTGCTTTTGCGCATCAGTGGGAAGAAGTCTTCCAGATTGGCTTCTACGTCCTCCGGGGTTGAGTAGACCCGGAACGCGAGGCCCTCGTGGGCTGATTCGAGCCTGCGGAGCTTGCGCCTGAGCTCGTGACGGTCCTTCTTGGAGAGCAGGCCCAGATAGTCTTCCCAGTTCGGGGGCAGCTTTACTCGGGGAGCGACGTCCTCTTCTTCTATGTTCACAGAATGGCCCTTGGCCCGGGCCAGTTCGGGCAGATGGGCAAGGGTCGGAGAATCAGCCCCCAAAGACGATAGACGGATTACGTCCCAGGACTCCCCCTCCAGGAATTCCAGCAGGCTGTCGTAGAAATGGAGTTCGCTTCCTGGAGCCACCAGGAAATCTCCATAGTCGTTCAGGTCCTGGCTGCCAATGAACGAGATGGCGCCGTTCCGGCGGGCCAGAGGGGCTATCGCCTCCACCTTATCTCTGCTGTTCATGCACAGCATCATCATCTCGGCTCCGTCGCCGAACAGGTTCCACCAAGTCTTCTGCCACTGGTGGGTCGTGAAGATGGTATGGCTGGCGTGGCCTTTGAGAGCGCTCCTCCACGCCTTTTCGGCGGCGCAGTAGGAGTCAATTCTGGTAAGGCCGCTCAAGGGCTTCTCCCATAGAGTGCGGCCATAAGCTCTGCCTTGTCGGCGCCGTTGGCGTCAAAGGAGCCCCTGAAGGCAGACGTTGCTATCAGGCTGCCTTCTTTCTTGACTCCGCGCATTGTCATGCAGAGATGCTGGGCCTCTATGACAACCCCCGTCCTGTGCGGTTGGAGGACGTTTTGAATCGCGTCCGCAAGCCGGGCGGTAATGCGCTCCTGGAGTTGGGGCCGTCTCGTCAGGGCGTCCAAAGCCCTTGCCAGCTTGCTGGCCCCGGCAATCTTCCGGTCGGGTGCGTAGGCGATGTGGGCCCTGCCGAAGAAAGGCAGAAAGTGGTGTTCGCAGATGGATTGGAACGGGATGTCCTTGAGAACGGCCAAATCACCATGGGATGCGCCCTCTTCGAACACTGTGTTCAGTTCGGATTCCGGCTCGGTGTCCAGACCCTGGAAGAGCTCCGCGTACATGTCGGCGACCCGCCGGGGAGTGTCTTTCAGGCCCTCCCTCAACGGGTCTTCGCCTATAGCCTCGATAATGTCGGCAACAGCGGAGCGGAGCTTAGCATGGTCAATCATGACATCTCTTCCAAATGCGGCCCCAGGGTTCTGAGGCCATTATACAACCAATTGGGCCGGGCAATCCCACTGTAGGACGTTCTATTCGTCGTCCCAATCGAGGATTCTAATCAGGTTGTTTATCTCCCTGACAGTCTCAACGCCTCTAATCAAGGTCAGGGACTTCTGCATGGAACTTTCCCCTGATGGATGGGTGGTCACCACTAGTTCGGCCGTTTGGCTTGAAGGGTCAGCGTCCTTTTGGAGCACGTTGGCGATGCTGATGTCGTGGTCGCCCAGTATGCGAGCTATGTGGGCCAACACCCCGGCCTGGTCAGCGACGTTGATTCTCACGTAGTACTTGCTGACCAACGACGACATGGGAGCGATGGACTTTGGCCCATCCGGTTGACGCGGTTGCGGAGGGCTCCCAGACCTTATGCGTCGCGCCGCCTCTACTATGTCGCCCACTACGGCGCTGGTGGTGGGTTCCCTACCGGCCCCTCGTCCGTGGAACAACACTCGTCCGACCAGGTCGCCCTTCACCTCTATGGCGTTGAACACGCCGTCCACCTTGGCCAACATATGGCTTTGGGGGACGAGGGCCGGATGAGTCCGCACCTGCACTGCGTCTCCATCGTCCTGGGCTATGGCCAGCAGCTTGATGGCGTACCCCAGCTCATCGGCATAGCGGAAGTCCCTCGCTTCCAGGCGGGATATGCCCTCCCTGTACACGTCATCGGAATGCACACTGGTGCGGAAAGCAAGGCTGGACAATACGGCGAGCTTGTAAGCGGCGTCGTCGCCTTCTATGTCGCTGGACGGGTCCGCTTCCGCATATCCCAAACGTTGGGCTTCTCCAAGAGCGTCTTCGAAGCTGACCCCTCCGTTGGCCATGGCGCTGAGGATGTAGTTGGTGGTGCCGTTGATGATTGCCGTGATCGAGGCTATGCGATTCGCCAGCAGGTCTTTGGTGAGAGGTCCTATGATGGGGATTCCGCCTCCGACGCTGGCCTCGAAGAGGAGGTGGACTCCCTTCTCCGAAGCCAAGGCCGTAAGTTCCGAGCCATGTTTGGCCATGACCTCCTTGTTGGCTGTGACTACGTGCCTTCCGGAGGCCAATGCCCGACAGATGTAGTCGTAGGCGGGGTTTTCACCGCCTATAAGCTCAACTATGACGTGGACACCAGGATCGTCGAATAGGACATCGGGTTCGCTTGTCAGGAGAGGCCCTACGGCCTTGGGACTGCGTGGCCGGGATGCGTCACGCACGAGGACTCTCTTCAGAATGGCTCCGCACTCAGCCAGTTTGGGGACTGGAATGGGGTCCCCCGTCAAAGCGGATGCGACTCCACCGCCGACGTTCCCCAGACCCATAAGACCTATGCCTATTTCATAGTCATGGCCCACTGTCTATCCTTTTGGCACGGGTCGGGCGGTCATTCTCATCCTGGAGGAGCCGCCTGCGTTGGTTGAGCGGGGTCAGGAATATCCAGCTTGGCGACTTGGTCCAGCACCCAGGCGTAGATGGCGGAATTGTTCTTCACTTCCAGCCAGCCGTCGCGGCCGCCCTCTAGCTGTTGGTCGATAAGCCAGTTGGACAGGGCCTGGTCCTTCATACGTTCCCGCATCATGTCGCTGATTTCACGTTGGGCTGGCCCGTCGAGCATCTGAATGATGTACGTTCCCGCCTCTTCGAAGACAGGCCCGCGAATTTCATTGACCTGCATGGGTTCGATGCCGCTTTCCGGGTCGCCGTATATCACCCTGTCCAGGCGGGTGAAAGCGTCCCTTGGCACCCATCCCACGTAACCCTCAACGTCGGCGAACCGACGTTCTGTATTGACTTCCGCAGCAACCGCCGCGAAGTCTTCTTCATCAACCCGGGCCCTCACTTCGTCGGGGTTTGCGGGGGCGGCTCCCAGTTGCGTCTCCTGCAAGCTGCTGGGTAGGACTATCCAACGCAACTCTACGCTCTCTGCAACTGAGGGGATGCGCTCGCCCAGCTTTTCCCTTGTCCTCTCCCTCAGGATGCTCTCTTCCACTATTTCCCGGTATTCGGCATCGGATATATGAGCGGCAGTGAGGAATGACTGGTACCGTTCTCGGAATTCACTGTCCAACTGGCCGGGAGCTGCCTCGTCGGGGCTGCCGATCCGAGGGGCGAAGTTCTCCCGGAGGCGTTGGTCCACGTCAGCGTCGGTTATGAAGAGGTTAAAACCGGGAGCCGCGCGCCTGAGTATGCCGGACTGGGTTAGCTCGGTCAGCACCTCGAAGGGCGCCTTGCCAACCGGATAGCTTTGTCCCAGCCCCGCTGAAATCGATCTCTCAAGGCGTATCCTGGTTACGATGTCCGCCTGGGTGTATACCTTGTCTCCCACCCGTGCGGCCAGCACCTGGTTAGGGCGCACGAACTCCCAATACCAGGCAAAGGCGATGACTGCGACGACAGCGACCAGGATGGCGCCTCCCACGGCGATGGCGATGCGCCGTCGCTTGCGGGTGGCGGGGTCCAACTGGGTGCGTGTGATGCGCGAGTCCTGCCGTGGAGGGCGTCGATTCCTCATACGCCGGTCGGTTGGCGGCGTTCGGTTTCTTCTGGTTTCAGAGCTCATAGTTCAGGCCAGTTGTCTATCCCTACGCCTTAGAGGGCCTCGCGGATGGGAATCTGACTGTCCAATGGGCGCTGTTTCAGGAGGCGGCCGGAGTCTCGGCAGCCTCTACCAGTTCGGCGGCCGGCGGGGCTTCTCCGTTCGTAGCCGGTTCTGCGACCGGCGCTTGTTGGGGAGCTGACCCTGCAGGGGCAGGCTGAGGAGCCGCGGGCACGGGCCTCAGCGCCGAGGGAGCATTGCCCTTGACGTGGGCCGGAGTGAATGGGACCAAGGCGATGTGCCTGGCCCGTTTAATGGCCGTGGACAGGCTTCTCTGGTGACGGGCGCAGACGCCCGTCTTCCGGCGGGGTTCCATCCTGTAGCGGTCGGATATATACCTCCGCAGACGGGCTATATCCTTGTAGTCGATGATTTGCACCTTCTCAACACAGAATGCGCATACCTTGCGGCGCGGGACAAAGCGTCCTCGGCCTCGTCCCCTGCCTTGTCTATTGTCTCTTCGCGGCGGCGGCATTATAGGTGTCTAACCTCCGGTCTCATTGGAGTTGAATTTCGCTGGAATGCAGAGCTAGAAGGGAAGGTCGTCGGGTTCCATCATAGAGTCGCCGCCCGGACCGCCCTCAGACCCGAAGTCGTCCGGACGCGCTCCTGGCGTGCTCAAGAACCTGACGTCGTTGGCGTTAATCTCGTTTACAAAACGCTTCTCCCCGTCCCTGGTTTCATAGGAACGGCTCCTCAGCCTGCCTTCCACATAGACTTTGCGACCCTTGGACAGGTACTGGTTGCATGACTCCGCCTGTCGCCCAAAGACGGAAACCCGGAACCACTCTGTTTCCTCCCTGGTCTCTCCGTCGGCCGTGGTATACCGGTAGTTGGTGGCGATGGAAAAGTTGGTGACCGCCTGCCCGCTGGGTGTGTAGCGCATCTCCGGGTCTTGGCCCAGGTTCCCGATTACCATCATCTTGTTAAGAGTCATGGCGGACCTGCCTACTCCTCAGCGTTTTCATCGGGGACTGGTTCCTCAGCGGCGGGCTCGGGCGCTTCAGCAGCGGCTGGAGCCTCTTCTGCCACAGCCTCGGTTGATTCGGCGGTTGCGGGTTCTGCCTCCGGAGCCGCCACCGGCGCATCGGCTGGAGCCTCTGCCGGAGGCGCCGGCGATTCCGCGACTGCCGGTTGTGCATCGGGTGTCGCCGCCGTCGCTTCAGTCGGAGCCTCTGCCCTGGCCGCAGGCGGAGCGCCTTGAGGGCTGCCCGGAGGCGGCGGAGGTCCACGGAAGGGCCCACCTGGTCCTCTACGCTGGTCGAACCTGCGGGGTCCGGGTTCTCTTGGTGTGAAGTCTGCCGTGGTGGGGGCGGTGAGATTTACGGAGTCGGCGTTGACCAGGAGGTACCTGAGGATGTTCTCCCCCAGGTTAAGCTGGGGCTCCAACTCCCTGGGCGCCACCGTGTCGGTGGAGAAACGGGTCAGAACGTAGGAACCCTCTAGAAAAGTCTGGCTTCCCTTTCGTATAGGGTAGGCCAGGCGCCTCATTCCCCAGTCTTCTTCCAGGGTGATTTCCCCGCCTCCGTTGGTAATGAGCTGCTTTATTCTGTCCCGGGAGCTTGTTTTGTCTTCATCAGAAAGTATGGGGCTGAAGACCACCACCAGTTCGTATTGGCGCAAATCGTGTCTCCGGTTGAATTTCTCGCTTGATTATAGCATCCCACGAGTCGACCCTCAAATATCAGGAGTCGAGACCTGGAACGGGAAAGCGGGCAGTAAGCTCCAGCACAGCCTCCTTAACCTGGGACCGGACGCCTTCATCCTCCAGGTTGGTCAAAAGCTGGACTATCAACGAGGCCACGCTTTTCGCGTCCTCCACCCCAAATCCACGGCTCGTAATGGCGGGCGAGCCGATGCGGAGGCCGCTGGTCACGCGGGGCGGCCTGGTGTCATAAGGGATGGTGTTCTTGTTGGCCACTATGCCGACGGACTCCAGCGCCTCCTCGGCCTGTCGCCCGGTGAGTCCGATGGGGTTCAGGTCCACCAGGAGCAGGTGGTTGTCGGTTCCCCCCGACACGATTCGGAGACCGTTTTCGGCGAGTCCTTCGGCGATGGCCCGGGCGTTCTCCACGATGCGAGTCTGGTAGTCGGCGAACTCGGGACGGGACGCCTCCAGGAAGCAGACGGCCTTGGCCGCAATCACGTGCATAAACGGCCCTCCCTGGGAGAAGGGAAACACCGCCCGGTCTATCTTTGGGCGAAGCTCGTCGGTGCAAAGTATCAGCCCTCCCCGGGGGCCGCGCAGGGTCTTCTGGGTGGTGGAGGTGACCACCTGGGCGTGAGGAAGGGGCGACGGATGGGCTCCTCCCGCTATGAGCCCCGCAATGTGGGCCATGTCGACCATCAGGAGGGCGTCAATAGAGTCGGCAATCTCCCGGAACCTCTTGAAGTCTATGGTGCGCGGGTAAGCGGTGTATCCCGCAACGATGAGCTTGGGCCTGTGCTCTTCGGCCAGGCTGGCAACCTGGTCGTAGTCGATGGTCTCCGTGTCTCTGCCGACTCCGTACGCGACGAAGTTGTACAACTTGCCGGAGAAATTCACAGGGCTGCCGTGGGTCAGGTGGCCGCCCTGGTCCAGCTGCATCCCCATGACCGTGTCGCCGGGTTCCAGCAGTGCGAAATAGGCGGCCAGGTTGGCCTGGGCGCCGCTGTGGGGTTGGACGTTGGCGTGCTCGGCGCCAAACAGGGCTTTCGCCCGGTCGATCGCCAGTTGTTCCGCCTGGTCCACGAACTCGCATCCGCCGTAGTACCTGCGCCCCGGATATCCCTCGGCGTATTTGTTGTTCATGACGTTGGATTGGGCGTCGAGAACGGCCTTGCTGGCGTAGTTTTCCGAAGCAATCAGCACGATGCTCTGCCGTTGCCGCATCTCCTCGCCTTTTATCGCGGCGGCGATTTCCGGATCGGTTTGGGCTATGGATGTCATCGACCTCCTCCGAAGGCTCGAATGGTCAGGTTAAGGCGCGCCCTGCCAGGACAGCGGAGCCGTGCCTCTATTCCAGTCTATCCATGCCTCTTAAGGAGTGTCAACGCGAAGAACATTCGCTGACGGCCCGCAATAGGCGTATGTTTGACACCGTGAGGGGTTGGGGCCATGATAAACATATCCCCTTTTGGCGTAACGTCATGCGCATCGCAAGACCCTTTCACGCTCTGGTCCTTTTCTCTTCTATCGTCCTACTGTCGCTAGGGCTGACTGGGGCCGTTTCAGCCCAGTCGGTAGGGCCGGAGGCGCTGGTCGCCGACGTTGACGGGGTGATAAACAACGTCGTGGAACGGTACATCTCCAGGGCCGTGGACCGGGCTGTCGACCGGGACTCGGAGGTCCTGATCATCAAGTTGAACACTCCGGGAGGCTTGCTGGGCTCCACCGAGGGGATCGTGGAGGAATTGCTCAGTGACAGGGTGGCGACAGCCGTGTACGTCTCTCCCAGGGGCGCCAGCGCCGCCTCGGCTGGGACCTTTATCACGGCGGCTGGGACCTATGCGGTCATGGCCCCGGCTTCCAACATCGGCGCTGCAGCTCCTGTGGGCGCCGGAGGCGAGGACCTGCCCGACACCCTCAAGGGCAAAGTGGTGGAACACACCGCTTCTCTTATGAGGGGCATAGCCGCCCATAGGGGGCGGAACTCCGACGCCCTGGTCGCCACCGTCGTAAATGACCCGCCCAAGTCGTACACCAGCGATGAAGCCGTGGAACTGGAGGTCGTCGACTTCGTGGCCGGGGATATACGGGAGTTATTGGCCGAGATACACGGACAAACGGTCATAGTCCAAACGGACTCCGGGCCTATCGAAAAGACTCTGAATGTTGAGGTCGCTGTCCTCGAAGAGTTCAATATGAACTTTGTAGAGCGGTTCCTCAACTTCCTGGCCGACCCGAACATATCCTTCATGCTGTTGTCGCTGGGCGGCCTGGGTCTCGTCATCGAACTGTTCAATCCGGGGATGATCGTGCCGGGAGTTGTGGGGGCGATCCTGCTCTTGCTGGCCTTCGTCAGTCTTGGGAACCTGCCCGTGAACTGGGCTGCCGTGGGCTTCATCGGGCTGGCTCTGGCGTTGTTTATTGCTGAGATGTTGGTGTCGGGGTTCGGAATCCTGGGCATCGGGTCTATAGTAGCTTTCATATTGGGAGGCCTCCTCCTCTTCGACGCCTTTGGCGCCCCGTCCCCGACTGCTCCAAACATCCGGGTCAACCCGTACCTGCTGGGGTCCGTTGCGGGAGTCTTCACCCTGCTGGGATTTTGGTTCCTCAGGACCGTCGTCCAATCACGAAGGGAGTCCAGGCAGGCGGAGGACGAAATGGCCCACCTTGTGGGGGCTGTGGGCATGGTTACGGAGGACCTGGACCCCAGGGGCTGGGTGCGCATAGAAGAGCGTCTATGGACAGCATTCGGTCACGGTGGTACTTTAATCAAAGCGGGTGAACAAGTTGTGGTGGTGAAGGCGGAAGGCGTAATTCTTACCGTGACCCGCCTCAACGGTGGTCAGAACCAGGACGAAAGATAGACCCTGCAACGCCAGGGTCGAGCGTAAGGAGGAAGCGATGGCGATAGGAATAGTGGTGGTCAAACAGTTCGAGAGGCTGGTTGTTCTCCAATGGGGCAAACTGCACAAGGTGGCGGGGCCTGGATTTCAGGTGGTCATTCCTCCGATGTACAGCGGCCGCATAGTGGACACCCGCGAAAGGGTGCGTAGAGTGATGACCCAGAAATACATCACCAGCGACAACGTGGTCGTTGACATGGACTTCGTCATCTACTTCGAGGTGCTGAAAGAACAGGCTGAGAAGTCGGTGCTCAACATTGAAAACGTGGAGTTTGCCGTGGAAAACCTGGCGGTGGCCACCCTCAGGGCGGTCATCGGCGCTACTTCGTTGGCCGAAGCGTTGGCCGAACGTGAGCGGATAGGGGAATCGTTGCAGGCGCGTCTGGACGAGACCACCGGCCGCTGGGGCGTCAAAGTGAACGGAGTTGAGGTTAACGAAATAGACCCGCCCCCCGGCGTGAAGGCCGCTATGGAACGGGAGAAGTCGGCTGAAGCCATCAAGACTGCGGACATCACCGAATCAGAGGGAGCGCGTCAGGCTGCGATCAACCGGGCCGAGGGTGAGAAACAATCGGCCATTCTGGAAGCGGAGGGCCACCGGCAGTCGGAGATTCTTCAGGCTGAGGGGGACCAACAGGCGGCCGTCTTGAGGGCCGAGGGGTTTAGCACGGCGCTGGACCGCATCTTCCAGGTGGCAAACACCGTGGACACGAAGACAATGAGCCTGCAATACTTAGAAACGCTCAAGTCCCTGGGGTCCAGCCCGTCCACCAAGTTCATATTCCCAATGGAGTTCACGTCGATGCTCCAGCCCTTCCTGGGCTTGGCCGGGAGCCGTAACCAGGACGACTAACCCAGCGCACGAAAAAGGGGCGGAAGACGAAAGCGTCTCCGCCCCTTTTCTATATAGCGGTTGAGGCCGTCTACAAAGGCTCGGGTTGTATGAGCCCGTAATCGCCGTCGGCGCGGCGGTAGACTACGTTGTGTTCTCCTGTTTCGCCGTTCAGGAACAGGAAGAACTCGTGGCCCAGCATGTCCATCTGGAAAGCGGCGTCTTCCACAGTCATCGGCTTCATCGGGAACCGCTTGGTCTTGACCACCACTCCATCCGGTTCATCAGCTTCCTCGCCGGGAGTTTCAGGGTCCAGGTCCGGCGTCGCCTCAGCCTGCATCCTCCCCACTGATGAACGTTTGGTCTGCTGGCTTCTGTACAGGCGTCCCTTGAGCCGCTCCATGCGTCGGTCCATCACGTCAAGGGCTTCGTCGACTGCCGTTGCGGCGTTTGCACCCTTCTCCTCACCCCTTAGTACGGTGCCGTTCACATCCAAGGTGACCTGGGCGACTATCCTGGCCGCGGGGTTGCGGCTGTTGTTTCTGGTCAGCTCTACTTCGACACCCGTGATGGCCGGCAGGTGACGGACGAGACGTTCCAGTTTCCTGTCGACATGCTCCCTCAGACTTTGTTCAATGTTCAGATTGCGTCCGGTGATTTTGAAGTCCATCGTCTCACCTCTCTATATGATTATAGCGGCAGACGGACATAACGGGCTAGGAAGACGCCCGGACTCCGTTGGAGCCTGCGGTTTTCACCAGCTTGGGCACTACAATGTGCCCCTCCTCGGCCAGACCCAGCAAATCGGTGCGGTCCCCTAGATGCAACGAACCGGTGTACGCAGCCAGTAGGGCGTCGCAGGCGTTGTGGTCCAAGCCGCCTTCGTAAGGCTCCAGACCTGATATGAACTTGACGGTGTTCTCTTTGAGGAACTGGAGTCCCCGGACGCTGTTCTTGGGAGGGATGTTGGCTCCGAACAGGAGCACCTTGGTGGCGTAAGGGTACACTTCCACCACGTTGAACCCCTGGGTCGAGAGGTCTTTATACAGGTCCACCGCCCTGTATATCATGGTCTTGATAATGGAGCGTTTGGTCGTAAAGAAGCATCCGATGTGCATGGCGGCCAGCTCCTGCTCGGCCGTCCTGCCCTTCAGGTCCAGCTTCTGGGCGCAGCCGTGGTTTTCCTCAAGGCAGCACAGCCCCAGGGGAAGGGACAACGGAGCGTCTATGGCAACGAGCTCAGGCTCTACCCGTTTGACGAAATCAACGATTTCATCAGTTGTCTTGAAACGGCCCAACTCGGCCAGTTCGGCCCTGCTGTTTACGAGCGCGTATGCGCTGGGCCGTTTGGAAGAAGACGTCAAGTCTATACCCAAAGAATAGCCGGACAACGGCATTTCATACCCTCTCCGATCCTAGTCTGTTTCATCGTCTGGCCACAGTGCGCTTTACATAAAACAACCGTTCTCGGCTGGACTCTCCCCTTTCTTTGGAAGAGCCCGCTGGAACGGTCCCCTAGCGGTCAGATGTAAGTCCGGCGATGCCGCCGTTAATCAGTTTCTCCGCTGCGGAATAGGGTTCCACTTCACCCTTCTTCACCCTATCCAACAGTTCGATTAGTCCAGGGTCGGCGCTCATAAGCCGCTTCATGCGGCGGCTGAACTCCTCCTCCACTGTGGAGAGGAATTCCTGGACGGTCCGTTCTTCCCGTCTTTTGTTCAGAGTCGAACTCTCTTCCAGGTGAGCGCGGTGCGTCTTTACCTCGTGGTACAGGTTATCGATGCCCTTGTTGTTGTGGGCCTCCGTGGAGATCACGGGAGGAGTCCAGTCCTCGACAACCGGCGCCATCCTGAGCATGGAGTTGACAGCCGCCGCCATTCGCTCGGCGCCCTCTTTATCCGCTTTGTTGATTACGAAAATGTCGGCTATCTCCATCAACCCCGCCTTGAGGGTCTGAATTACGTCGCCGGCTTCGGGCATCAGGACCACAACCACCGTATCAACCGTCCCCATGATCCCCAGCTCCGTCTGCCCCACACCGACGGTTTCGACCAGGATGATGTCCTTGCCCGCAGCGTCGAGGAGACGCATCGCGCCCTTTACCACCCTGGGGAGGCCTCCCGAGCTCTCACGGCTGGCCATGCTCCTGATGAACACGCCGGAGTCGAGGTAGTGGCGCTGCATCCTGACCCGGTCTCCCAGGAACGCTCCCCCGCTGTAGGGGCTGGTCGGGTCGACCGCGAGAACGCCGACGGATAGGCCCTCGGCCCGGACCGCCTCGGACAGTCTGTCCACGATGGTGCTTTTCCCGACGCCGGGCGGACCTGTGATTCCTATCGAGTAGGCTGTTCCCGTGCGCTGGTGGATCCGGGACATAGCTTCGGCTATTCCGGGGCTCCCACGCTCCAGTTGGGTAATCAGCCTTGAAAGCGCCCGCTCGTCCCCTTGGAATAAACGTCCGACAATATCATCCATAGAAAGCTTGTCCCGGGGACAGGGGCTTGGATATCTCGAATCTAACATCGGCCCCATGCTCAGTCAAGGAAGCGACAACCGATGGAAACCGCCGTCCCGGAACCTCCAAAAAGAGTGGAAACCGGATGCTTGTCTCCTGCTGAAAAGACAGATTCCATACCCTTCAGCCGACGGAGGATGGCTCGAAACCTTAATCACTGGAGTGAAACGAATTTCTGAAATTCATCTCCGTGTTGCCTCTAGGGGGCGCGTACAGTAAAATCAGGTGCGCCAAAACCGTCGGTCATCGCGCGACGGTTGCAGAGGAGGCCGTATGGACTTCGAGCCCCGTTACACCCAGGAGCAGGAAGCGTTCAGGAAAGAAGTTGCGGACTGGCTGGTCGACAACGTACCGAATGACCTGGAATTTCCTCCTGACTCGGCAGACCTCAGCCGAGAGCAATGGTTGAAGCGAAGAGACATAGGAATGAGGCTGGGTTCCAAGGGATGGCTCTGGCCCACCATGCCGACGGAGTACGGCGGGGGAGGGCTAGACGTAGACCACGCTGTCATCCTCGAAGAAGAGGTGGACAAGCACGGTTTAAGCATTCCACCCTACTACGACTCAGGCGGAAAGATGGGAGGCCCCACAATCCTGATTTGGGGCACGGAAGAGCAGAAGCAGCGGCTTCTTCCCCCAATCTTCACTGGGCAGGTGACAAGCTGGCAGCTGCTTACAGAGCCCGACGCCGGTTCGGACTTGGCTGGAGTCAAGACCACCGCCATTAGAGACGGCGACGACTATGTGCTGAACGGACAGAAGATATTTGTCGGGAGCGCGTTCCTTCCCGACCAACATTGGACCATAGCTGTCACCGGACCCGACGAACCCCGCCACCAGAACCTGGGATGGTTCATGGTGCCTGCTGACAGCCCAGGCATCACGACACAGAAAATGGACCTGCTGATCGCCGGAGGCGAAAGCGGAGCGGGCGGCGGTCACAAGCAGACGGTGTTCTTCGACAACGTCAGGGTGCCCGCAAACAACCTGGTGGGCGGCGAAAACAACGGCTGGAAGGTGGCGAACACTCACCTGGAAATCGAGCACGGAGTCGGGGGACGCATAGGCGGAAACCAGGTCAGGGACCTGTTGTTCGATTACTGCAAGAACACGCAGCGCAACGGCCACACCCTGAGCCAGGACCCGGAGATACGCTCCCTGATGGTGGACGCCTACATTGATTGGGAGATATTGCGGCTGTTCAACCTCAGGAACTATTGGATGCGGCATGCGAGGCAGCAGGTGACCTACCACGGCTCCCAGGCTTCCTATTTCCGGAAGATGTCGGGACTCAGGATAGGCAAGGCCATTCTGGAGCTACTGGGGCCCTACGCTCTCACGAACGATGAGGAATGGGGACCTTGCGGGGGCCACATGGAGGCCCACCAGCGGTCCAGTATCGTTGCGGTGCACCCTGGAGGAACGGCTGACGTACAGAAAGTGATTATGGCCAGGCGCATTGGAATTGGACGGGCCCAACGGGAGCAAGCGGGCGCCATCCGATAATCCACGTCCTGACGACCAATCAAGATCAAGGGGCAGTTATGGACCTTTCCCTTACTGAAAACCAGGAAATGCTGAGGAACTCCGTTAGGGAGTTCATCGAAAACGAGTTCACCAAGGAAACTTTGGTGGAGATGGGCAAGGAAAACAGGGCTTTTTCGGATGAAGTCTGGAGCAAGGCGAGCGGCCTGGGCTGGCTGGGCATCATCATTCCCGACCGTTACGGTGGCGAAGGCCGCGACCTCACCGACGCCGGAGTCCTCTTCCAGGAGTTGGGGCGAGGCCCCATACCCGGCCCGTTCTTCACGTCGGGAATCCTGGGCGCCTCTATTGTCATGGAAGCAGGCAGAGACGAACAGAAATCGGAGATTCTCCCCGCCATAGCACAAGGACGCCAGATTCTGGTCCCGGCGATTACCGAAGAGCATTACGGCTGGGGGCCGGACAACGTCCACATGACCGCCCAAAAGAGGAACGGCTCCTACGTCCTCAACGGCTCCAAGCTGTTCGTGCAGGACGGCTCAGATGCCAGCCACCTGATTTGCCCGGTGCGGACGGAAAGCTCTGAGGACCCGTCTCAGGGCATATCCCTGCTCGTGGTGGACCGACATTCACCCGGCATATCCTCCAGGTACGTCGACGGCTTCATCGCTACGTCTGCGGTTATCGACTTTGACTCGGTGGAAGTCCCTGAGTCCAACCTGCTGGGGAACACGCCGGGCCAGGGATGGACAGCCCTGTCGCGGGCCGTCCAACGGTCTATTCCGGTGCTGTGCGCCTACAAGGTCGGGGGCTGCGAAGCGGTCTTCGACATGTCTGTGGAGTACAGCCGTACCCGCCACCAGTTCGGGACTCCCATCGGCCGGTTCCAGAGAGTCCAGGACCACATTGTTCACCTGGTGAACCACCTGGACGCATCGAGGTGGACAACCTACGAGGCGCTCTGGAAACTGGACGAGGGTCGGGACGCCACAAGCAGCGTTCACCTGGCAAAGGCAGTCTCCAGCGAGGGCTTCTTCCAGGCCTGCAACTACGCGCATGAAGTCCATGCGGGGCTGGGGTCAATGATTGAGTATGGACTTACTCTCTACACCAAGCTCTCAAGAACTCTCTACCACTACCTGGGAGACCCCAAATACCACAAGAGGAAGCTGGCCGACGCCCTGGACCTATAGACCTGCGGCCGTTGGGCAGCGTTAGCCGAGGGCTTCCACCCTGGGAGCCACTTCTTCCTTAAGCAGCTTGAGAGAGTGCTGCACCAGGGAGTGGTCGTCCGGGTCGTGGGTGATGACCAGAATCTGGCCGAATCCTCCGACCGCTTCGTAGAGGCGGGTGATTTTGTCGGCGCACTCCGCAGGGTCACCGACAATCCAGTTGTGCTCCATCATGAAGTCCACGTCCACGCTTTCGTCGGGCATGTCCGGGTCGTCCTTGTGGGCCTCCAACTGTCCGCCGTGTTTGCGGTTCTTCCACTGGTGCTCGTTCCAGGGCCTGCCCAAAACTATCCGAGCCTCTTCTCTGGCCCGTTCGGGCGTGTCGCTTACGTAGACGTCCCTTGCGATCCGCCAGTCCGACCTGCGGGGAGTGTTGCCCGACGACCTGGCTCCCTCCTCATAGGCGTCCCAATGGACCCTCAGCTTTTCGGCGTTTAGCGTCGGGCTGCTCATGGGTATCCAACCCCGGGAGCCGGCCATATATGGCGTGTTGGGGCTTGGGGAGGTGGCGGCCATCCCTATGGGCGGGTGGGGTTTCTGGTAAGGTTTGTAGTAGAGCCGGCGGTTAAGCTCCTCCGGCGCATCTGGAGAGTGTACGCTGAAGTGTTTCCCCTCGTAGTGGTACTGACCGTCTTCTGAAGCCCAGAGGCCCAGGACTATTTCCAGAGCTTCCCGGCTGCGCTCCCTGACCGAGTCCATGTTCTCAGGGTCCAGGCCGTACATTTGCAAGTCCGTGGGTATCGACCTCATGCCCACTCCCCAGTAGAGGCGTCCCCGGGCCATGTGATCAAGCATGGCGATGCGGTGGGCGGTGTCCACTGGATGGTGGAGAGGCAGCAACGTGACCCCTGTTCCCAGGATGATGTTCTTGGTCCGAGCCAAGGCCTGGGCGATTATGAGTTCCGGGGCGGGAGCGTTTTCCCAAGTCTCGGTAATGTGTTCACCTATCCAGGCCTCGTGATATCCAAGAGAGTCCGCCAGCACGAGCAACTCCAAGTCCCTGTCGTAGGAGTCAGCGTAAGACCTGTTCGGCGGGTGAAGCGGCATCATGAAAAGCCCGAATTCCATCTCGTTCTCCGTGGTCGGCATCCAGAATGCGCCAAGAACGACCGGTAATGCGCAATGCCCGATTTCTAGGAATAGTACGCGTCTCATAAGCGACCGGTCAAGCCGCTCAGCGCGGTTACGGGCCGACAGCATGCGTAGGGTCGACCGGACGGTCGCCCCCCAACTCTCGCGAATGACACGTCGTTATAGACACCGGTTAGGGGAACCGCTATAACGACGGACGGGTCATCACTTGCTCGCAAAATGACGCCAATGAAAGCTCCTCACATTACCGACTGTCGAAATAGGCGCTCAACTCGTCTAAACGGCTACGACTATTCCCAACCAGGGGCATACTTCATTACAGTGTGCACCTACAACAAATCATGCATATTGGGACAAGTCGTAGACGGAGATATCAGATTAAACACCCTAGGGCGGATAGTTGAGGAAGAATGGCTGAGGTCGGCACGAATACGAGCTGAGATAGAAGTGGATTCGTGGGTGGTCATGCCCAATCATCTTCACACCGTCGTATTCATCACAGGAAACCATGACCGACTGCTATCTCACAGAAGCCAGTCGAACCGGACGAAGTCGGGCGACCGGCCGGTCGCCCCTACGGGACCGAATCCAAAATCAGTTGGGGCGTTGATGTCGGGTTTCAAATCATCGGTAGCAACACGCATCAACGCAGCTCGCCACACTCCTGGCGTTCCTGTGTGGCAACGAAACTATTACGAACACGTTATTCGCAGTGAGGACTCTCTAAACCGCATTCGTCAATACATCATCGACAATCCAGCGAACTGGGATAAAGATCCGGAAAACCCTTATCGTTAGTTCGGACGGGACATCGATTTCGCTGTAGGGGCGACCGGCTGGTCGCCTCTACGCCTTTCCAACAAAGGGGTCATGTGAATGACAATAAAAGAGGCCCTAGCGCGGGCCTCTTTTATGTTTAACGGGTTTGATGAGCCGGAACAGGTGTCAGAACGGGCCTAGTGGCTTCCACAGCCTCCACCGCAGCCGCCGCCTCCCTCTTGGCTGCCGCAGCCGCCGCCTTCTTGGGCGCCGCAGCCACACGAGCCGCTGCCGCAGCCGCCTGCGACCTGGAAGTTGGGGTTGTTTATGACGAACCCTACCCTGGTCAGGTCCTCGATGTAGTCTATCGTGGCCTCTTCCAGGAAGGGAATGGAGTCCGAGTCCATCAGGAACTGGACGCCGTCCAGGTCCACTATGGTGTCGTCGTCCTGAGACTCTTCTTCCATAGTCATCATGTACTGGACGCCGCCGTGGGGAGCCGGTATGGCAATAACCCGGAGAGCAGAGCTGTCGTCTCCCTGCTCGGTGATGACCTCTTTGATCTTTTCAAGCGCCGGGGACGTGACCTGAAGCATTCTCTCCGCTCCTTCTCCAGGAATTCCCATCTCGCCCAGCCCGAGCAATTGAGAGATGGCTGTGTGAAAGCGTAGCACAACCCGGTTGTAGCAGTCAATTGAACCTGCGGGCTCTTAATGGGTGTCGTTGAACAGGGAATCGAGGGACGCCCCAACGGACGCTTTCTTGAGGACATCGCCCCCCACGCCGTTCCGCCAGCTTATCCGCGGACCGTACCTAGTTTGGTCATTCCGGGGTAGGCTGGAATCCAGAGGACTCTGGGTAGAAGTTCTCCCACCAGTCGGGGAACCGCCGCAGTTGCAGATGCTTGAACAACCTGGGATGGACCTCGACGGCCAGCTTCATAGCCTGCTCGATGGGTCTCCTGATGGAGAAATGGGCTGTAGGCTGGGTCCTGAGCTTGAAGAGGTGGTAGCACTCCCGAAGGTTCATCTTCGCCAATACCCTTCTGTAGTGGGCGTGGGTCACCAGATACGGCGCCACGTGGGGAAGCTGGCGGTGGATTTTATGGAAGGACTCGGACGCTGCGTTCATAACGTCAGAGAATTCGTTTTCCATACCTGCTTCCCTGATGCGCCGAGGCTGCAGGAACCCGTTGTCGACTGTGAGGGGCTGGGGGAGGTAGGTCTGCATCCGGTGGCGTTTGAATTCCCTGTAGGCGCCGTAGTCCAGGACCAGTTCAAAGGTGTAGTCGACCGTTTCAAGCTCTCTGACCGGTGCGTCGTGGGGGCCGAATCCCTCAAAGGAACTGTCGAGGACCTGCTCCATGTCGGTCTCGGTCATACGTTCCACGGCGGCCCATACGTCGGAGTAGGTGGTTCTTGAGGACCTGTACAGTAATGCGGCCGTCAGCTTCCGTTCGGCGTCAGGGTCATAGTGGAGCAGCCGCACGGATGTATCCGGCGACTCCCCGCTGGAATCGCCTTGACCTGTATAGGCCCTCAGGGACTTGGATGAGGCTTTGAGGTGGGGGTTCTCGTCTGCGTACTTGATTAGGGTTGGTGTGATTTCCCGCCCCTTTTCCTTTAGAAGTTCGCCAAGCTCCCGCTCCTCCGCTAGCTCGGATGACAATAGCTTGGATATAGCGTGCTCCATAACCCTGGCGTTCATGGTGACGCCCACGTTGGTCAGGGTTGCGGTGGGAAGCAGAAACCGGCAGCTGTCGATGGCTGTCCTTTGCGCTCTTTGTGGAGTCATGGCCGAATCCTGTTGGAGACGCTCGGATACCGCTTCGGTCATCTCTTGATACGCCTGGAAAAGCCCGTCGCAGGTCCTTTTATACAGCTCTAGAAGCTCTGGATGATCGTCCAGCTCCTGTGGGACGTGGTAGCTGCCCTGGTCAATCACCTGGTATCGGGAGGACTTCTCCGTGTATGAGGCGAGCCTGTTGTCCTCAAGGGCGTCGCAGGCCAATCGCGAGATGTTCTCCACAGCCATATGGATGACTGCATGTTCGGCCACGGATGCGTGCCCGTATCCCAGCACCCAACGCTCATGAAAGTCGGCCGCCCTTTCCTGAGACACCTGCTGGGCTATCTCGTCGAAGGGCCCCGGGCGGCGTGACGTCATGGCACAAACCACGGCCAATTGCTCCTCGGTGAGGTCCTTGGGACTCAGGGCGTAGACTCGTCGAGGGCGGTCGGAGGGCTGAGCGTCGGTCATAAAGGCGTCGCTCCAGAAACAGGGTTGACCAATTATATACCTATCATCAATTGGTGGCCGACGACTGGCGGATAAGGGCTGCCACGGGGGAGCAAGGAGTCGACTTTATTGTATAATCCCTTTTAAAAGCCGATCTCTACGGTCAATGCGAGGTGAACATGGCACAACTTACAGGTGGGCAGGCAGTCGTTGAAACCCTGAGGGCCCAGGGTGTGGACACAATATTCGGCATCATCTCGACCCACATGATGGATATATACGATGCCCTTTATGACCATCGTGACGCCATCAGGTTCATTTCGGCGCGGCACGAACACGGCGCGGCGCTCATGGCCGATGGCTATGCCAGGGTAACAGGCAAGCCGGGGATATGCCTGACCAGCACTGGTCCGGGAGCCGCCAACTCCATGGGCGGCATGGGAGAAGCGTACCTGGCCTCGTCACCGGTGCTGAATCTCACCTCCACTGCGGAAGAGGACATATATCGCCTTGGCATGGGAGCAACCCACGAGGTGAAAGACCAGCTGGGAATGTTTACATCGGTGACCCAGTGGAACTCACACGTGGGCCGCATAGACGCCATTCCTGACAGGATTTATGAGGCCTTCGAGCGGTTCCAAACGAGGCGGCCCCGTCCCATCGAAGTGGAAATCGCAGTGGATGTCCAGTTTGAACAGGCCGACCTGGAAATACCCCAGTACCAGCAGAGGAGCCTTCCCGACCCGGACCCGAACGATATAGAGCAGGCGGCGCAACGGCTGCTGTCTGGCAAGAGAGTAGCGATTTTGGCGGGGGCAGGTGTGCACCGGTCTGGAGCTTCCGGTGAGCTTGCGGCATTGGCCGAGGAGTTGGGGGTGCCGGTCCTGACAACCGCTGAAGGCAAGGGCGCGATCCCTGACGATCACGCGCTGGCTGTGGGGTCCCATAAGGGCATCCCCCGGGGCGGCGACATGGACTCGGACCCGCTGCAACAGTTCCTTAACGGACTGGACACCTTGCTGGTGGTGGGTTCCAGCCTTGCCCTGTCCCGGACCAAGGCCCGGGGATGGAGCCTGCCGGAGAACATTATCCACGTGGACGCCGACAGAGAGGCAATCGGTAAGGTGTACGACGCAAGCTTGAGCGTTGAGGGCGACGCCAAGGCCGTCCTGGCCGCCGTCAAGAGCGCTGTCCAGGGAAAACCTGCTCAAGTGGAGCCCGGGTTTGACCGGGAAGTGGCCGACCTCAAGCAGACCATACAGAGCCACAAACAGGAGACCATGTCCAATCAGTTGAAGGTAATGGAGGCAATCAGGAGCGTCACCGCCAGGGACGCCATCTTCACAGGCGACGTCAACGTGGCCACCCACTCTGCGGCCAACTATCTGCTCCCCGTCTACGAACCCAGAAGCTACCTTCTGTCCCACTGGGGAGGCTTGGGATTCGCCCTGCCTGCAGGAGCCGGCGCCAAAGCAGCCTACCCGAACCGGCAAGTAGTGTGCCTTACCGGCGACGGCGGGTTCCAGTTCAACATGCAAGAGCTGGGCACGTGCGTACAGTACGGTCTGAACCAGGTGGTCATGGTGTTCAACGACAGCGCCTGGGGAGTGCTGAAACAGCGCCAGACCGTCGACTACAAAGGACGGTACATTGGCTCGGACCTCCAAAACCCGAACTTCGCCCGATTGGCCGAGTCCTACGGGGCCAACGGAGTGCAGGTGGACAACGTGGCCGACATGACTTCGGCTCTGGAGGACGCCTTGAAGTCCGACGTGCTAACGGTCATAGAGGTCCAGACTCCCAACGGGTTCGCCAACCTGAGTTAAGAAAGCCCCAAAGCGCTTGAGAGCAGCTATCTGGCTCTATCGAAACGGAGCCCCATGAGCCAGCCGGACGATACGGGACTTTGGTGCCTCTACCGGGGCCGTGAGGACGGGAAGAGGTGGGGCGTTACAGAGGCCAGCTACTACGAATTGGCTGAGTGGTCCGATCTGCCCGCTTTCCTGCACTACATGGGCGCCATGCCCTTTCCCTACGACGTCCAAGCGGCAGTGCGCCGGTATGAGAAGGCCAAACGGGACGCCCACGACTCTGGCATGGTCTTCAGCCACCGCCACTATGCCACCGGATTTCTGGAGTCAGTGTATGAAATCTGGCATCACGACCGGAGCCAGGGCGAAGACCGATAGGCGTGTGACTTCGTCTTAGGAGTTCTTCTTGGGGACCAGGAACCGCCGCCGGAATGTAAGAATCTTCTCATCCCGTTGGTTGTGGGCGCGGGTCTCCACGTAGACGACCCCACGGTCTCCTCTGCTGGTCTCCCGCTTTTCCAGGATTTCAGTCTCGGCGTAGACCGTGTCGCCTATGAAGGTGGGCCCGTCGTGGGTGATTTTCTCGTATTCAAGGTTGGCCACGGCCTTGCCGCTGGTGTCGCGTACGGTCATGCCCACCACCAGGCTGAAAACCAGGGTGCCCACCACGAGTATCTTCCCATATTGGTGGGAGGTCTCCATGTAATGCAAGTCCGAGTGAAGCGGCTGCTCGTTCCGCGTCAGCAGGCAGAACAGGTTGTTGTCCGAATCGGTGATGGTCTTGCCGGGCCAGTGCTTTATCAGCGTGCCCGGCTCCAGGTCTTCATAGTAGTAGCCGAATCGCTCTTCGGCGTTCATGGTAGCGCTCACGTTGTCCCCCTTGGTCATTTGGTTGGTGTAAAGGATTTAGTCCAGTCCGAGGCTTTCTCTTAACGCTGCGATCTGCTCCAGGTGCGACTTCCAATGGTTGACGAAGATGCGGTCCACCATGGTCCGGGCGGTTCGAGGTTCGGTTGCCCCGGTGCGGCTCAGGTACACGGGAGCGTCAGCGTTGTCCAGGTCCTCTTCGCTGGCGGACGCTAGCGCCTCACGCAACCCGGACAGGACTTCCGCAATGTCCTGGCGGACTCCGTCTAGGTCTCTCTCCTGCCGCTCTGGCGTGAGGTGAGTTTCATCGGCGATGAGGTTTACGACATCAGGCTGCCCAGAGAGCATTCCCTTGACGGCATTGTGCACTCCGCCCACGGGACTGTGGAGCATATGGTAGATGACTTCCCTGGCCGACCACTCTCCGTCTTCCGGGCGCCAATCGAAGCAATAGTCGATGCCGTCCAACAAGCGTTCCAACTCCTTCTCGTAGGAGTCTATGGTTTCCAGGTAGGTGGCTTTTTGGCTGGTCAACTCCCCTCCCGCAGTCCTGAAACAGGTCGTGTGGCCCCCTTCGAGCTAGCTCGGAGTGTAGATGGGCCGTTGTCCCCTGTCAATCTGTCAGGTGGCTGCCGAGACACGCCTGTGCTAGTATGCGGGCAATGAAGACAACACGACGCCTGAGGGAAATGCTGGACGAGCCCGGCCTTATTCGGGCCGTGAATGTCTATGACCCGCTGACGGCCCGGATAGCCGAAAGCGTGGGATTCCAGGCCCTGGCCCTGGGCGGATTTCAGCTTGGCGCCCACCTATGCACCACCGAACCTTTGCTCACTATGACCGAAGTCATGGACTCGGCGCGGTACATCTGTCAGGCGGTCAACGTGCCTCTGAAAGTGGACTGCGGGGCCGGATTCGGCGAACCTGTCCACGTCTATCGCACCATACGCGAGGCGGAGGCGGCAGGCATTGCGTGCATTCACATCGAGGACCAGTTCTACCCCAAGAGGGCCCACTACCATCGGGGCATCGAGCACGTAATCCCAGCAGAAGAGATGGTGGACAAAATCAAGGCCGCAGTGGAGGCGCGCTCCGATCCCGACTTCGTCATAGTGGGCCGCACCGACGCCATGCGCACGGACAACGTGGAGGAGGGAATCAAAAGGGCCAACCTCTACGCGGAGGCCGGCTGCGACATGGTGGAGGTGTTTCCGAACAACCTGGAAGAGGCCAGGCTGGTCCCCAGGGAGGCAACCGCCCCGGCCATTTACGTGAACAGTCCCGGCAACAGGTTGGGACGGCCTATTCTGTCCTGGGTGGAGCTTGAGGACATGGGATACAAGATGGTACTGGACGCCACCACTGCAGCCATCGCCGCCGCCCAGGCCGTCCGAGACGTCTTCTCCGCATACATCGAAACAGGCAGACCCCAATTCGACCATGAGACTGCTATCGAGGCCCGGGAGTGGATAGAGGGGATAATCGGGCTGCCGGAGCTGTACCGCATCGAAGAGCAGACAACGGAACGTGACGGATAGCAGTCTATAGGGCTGGAGTAAGATATATGGGACGATTGGACGGGAAGGTGGCCCTAATCACCGGAGGCGCCATGGGGCAGGGCGAGGCGGAAGCACGCCTCTTTGCCTGTGAAGGCGCCAAGGTGGTGATTGGGGACGTTGTCGAAGAGCAGGGAAACGCCGTGGCTCAGGACATTGGAGAGCATGGAGGAGACGCTCTGTTCGTCCGGCTGGACGTGGCGTCGGAAGAGGACTGGAGTCGGGCCGTTGGGACTGCGGTGGAGACCTACGGCGGACTGGACATTCTGGTGAACAACGCGGGCATTCGAGGCCCCTTCGGCATAGAGGACCTGTCGATGGAAGACTGGGACAGGGTGGTGGACGTGAACCAGAAGGGCGTTGTTCTGGGGACGAAATATGCTGTTCCGGCCATGAGAGACAGCGGCGGCGGCTCCATAGTCAACATTTCCTCAGTGGCGGCTATTCGAGGCAGGGGTTCCGCCGCCTACTCGGCCACAAAGGGTGCCGTTCGCACCTTCAGCAAGGTCACGGCTATCCACTACGCCAAGGACAACATCCGCTGCAACTCTGTCCATCCGGGGCCGGTTGACACCGCCTTCTTTGGGGACTCCCTCAAGGACCAGGCTGTGAGGGACCGTACGGTAAGGCCTATTCCGATGGGACGCCTGTGCACCCCGGAAGACGTGGCCTACGCGGTGCTGTACCTGGCTTCCGACGACTCGTCGTTCGTAACAGGCGCCGAACTCGTCGTTGATGGCGGGCGCACCGCGATGTAGTGGCCCGCATTTAGCTCTTGGACTCGAAGGAACCAATCAAACGGAACTGTACCTGGGACACTGAGTCTATCAGGTCCGACATCTCGCCCCGCTCAGCCTCTTCGGCCCGCTTCTGTCCCCTCACCTTCATGGTCTCCGGAAGGTTGTCGGTTTCGATTTCGTAGACGGCGATGTACTTGCCCCGCCCCTCCTTGGGGCTGGAAATCTCGTACCTCTTGGCCGCCACGAACCCGGGAGTGGCCAACACGTTGGGCATGTGTATGTTGTCGTACCAGTCGTTGTATTCGGCCTCTCTGGAGGGGTCCTTGCAGTTGCTCTCCACGATGTTAATCCACCGAGCCATTTGTCACCTCTTCTTCTGGAGTTGGTTGGCGTAAAATATACGACATAGACATACTCCGGGCAATCAGGGCGGAGACGCCGCTTAGTCCCTCCGCGATTTGCGTCCAACTCCGGAAAAAGGACGATACAGAGTTGCGTTCTGACTGTGCTCCACATATACTGTGATGCACAGAAACTGTGAAGGACACAGACATGAAGAACATCACCGTATCCGTTGACGAGGAGACCCACCGCCGCGCTCGAATCAAGGCGGCGGAACTTGGCACGTCAATCTCGGCGCTTGTGCGGGACTACCTGAAGACCCTGTCGCCCCAAGAGGCCAACGGAGGAGCCCAGGATGAATCAGAGCAGTCGGAGACGCCGCTCGAACGCCGCATCAGAATGTTGAAAGAGGTATTTGCGGAGTTCGATGAAAGAGGTGTTGGAGTTGATACCTCAGAACTCTTGACTCGCGACGAGCTGTATGACCGGCAAGCGGCACGCAGAGAAGCGTCGGGTCAACCACGCTGAGATCGCACGAGCCTACGACATACAGGAAATGTGAGGATGTCGGCATGAAGAACATCACCGTATCCGTTGACGAGGAGACCCATCGTTGGGCTCGTATCAGGGCGGCGGAGCTTGGCACGTCGGTGTCCGCTCTGGTGAGGGAATACCTGAGAAGCCTGGCGCCTCAAGAGGCCAACGGAACCCAGGGTGGATCAGAGCAGTCGGAGACGCCCCTGGAACGCCGCATCAGGCTGATGAACGAGGTCATTGAGGACATTACAGCCAATGGCGGTGGGCTGCGAATGTCCGAGAACCTAACCCGCGATGAGCTGTACGATGAAGCAATAAACGGCCCTGATGCGGTTCGTTGACACAAACGTGTTGCTCTACGCAGTAAGCGCACTGTCGGAGGACATTGACAAGCGGCGTAGGGCATTAGAGTTGATACGGGAACCTGACTTGGCCATGTCGACGCAGGTCCTACAAGAGTTCTATCACCAATCTACTCGCGCCACCCGCCGTTGGGCAATATCCCACGAACAAGCTTTGCGCTTTATCGAGTCGATAGGCGGCTTTCAGATCCAGCCCATCACGGTCGAATTGTTCAGGGAAGCGGTGGCAATCAGCCAGCGGTTTGGATTGTCCTACTGGGACGGGGCCATCCTTGCGGCAGCCCGTTCGACAGGCTGCGACGCCGTGTACACCGAGGACCTGAGCCACGATCAGGACTATGACGGTTTGCGTGTGATTAACCCGTTTGCCGGGCTGACACGACCGGCATAACAGAGGCGGTCGTCCCGCCGGAGTTTCTGGACAAGCGCCCCAAGCTGCTCTATAGTCGTAACGTTTCCCCACCCAAGTACTCCTCAGCCTGACTTGATTGAGGTGCGCCGATGAAAGCAGCGAGACTGGCCGGATACAAGAGGTTCGAGTTCGTCGAGACGCCGGTGCCCACTCCTCAGGAAGGGGAATGTCTCATAAAGATGGAAAAGGTCTCCATCTGCGGGAGCGACATCCACAACGTCTACGTCCGCGAACGCCCGGAAGAGGAATATCCCTTGCCGATAGGCGCGCCGAACCATGAGTGCGCCGGGGTGGTCGTGGAGAGTAGGACCGACCAACTTAAAGAGGGCCAGCGTGTGATTGTTCTGCCCAATGGCCAGTATGGCCTGGTGGAGTATCTGACCTCCGGCCCCGACAGAATCATACCCCTGCCAGACCACGGAGCGTTGGACGAATGGGTGATGTGCCAGCACTCCGGCACCGTTCTCTATTCGGTTCAACAGATGGGCAACGTCCTGGGTAAGAGAGTAGTGGTCCTGGGCCAGGGAGGCATCGGGTTGAGCTTTGCCTGGATTACTGCCAACCAGGGAGCCAAGGACGTCATAGTGTCGGACCCGGTGGACTTCCGGCTGGAAACGTCCCAGAAGCTTTCCGGCGCCTATACGGTCAACCCGGACAGGGAAAATCTCATAGAGGCTGTCGAGGAACTAACCGAAGGAGAAGGCGCCGACATTGTCGTAGACGCTGCCGGGACTCACGAGGCTTTCAACGACTGTTTCCGCCTGGTCAATAAGTTCGGCAAGATAATCCTCTTTGCGTCCCAGGACGACAGCCGCGCGACCCTGGAGAACTACAGCCTGCTGATGATCAAGCAGCCCACCATCCTTCCCACAGTCGGAGGCGCCACCGCAGACCCTCTTACCCACATCAAAGAAATGGTCCGGCTCAGGGACAGGGGATGGATTGACCCCGGCCAGTTTGTGACCCACCGGATGGGTTTCGACGACGTGCAACAGGCCTACGATATGTACGACCAGCGCGCGGACAACATTATCAAAGTGGTTATGAGCGTGTAGCGTTAACATAGATTTGTCCCGCCGCTCAAACTCTTGACAACCGATATAGGGAGGCTGCCGTGCCTATTGAGAAGCTGTCACCGGAATTGGACCGCATCATATCCCCAGGCGAAGACATCCAGGTGTTGGGCCGGGGATACGGCCCCCACGATCCCACCGTGGACTCACGTAAGTTCGACATCCACCCATGTGCCGAAGGCCCGGTCTGGATTCATGCGCAGAATTGCCTTGTATTCACCGACATCACCAACAACCGTCGCATGAAGTGGTCGCCGGGGGAGGGAGTGACCCTCCATGACGAGCCCAGCGAATACGCCAACGGCCTGACGCTGGACCAGCAGGGGAGAATTGTGGCCTGCGAACAGTATCTGAGGAGAGTGGCGCGTCTGGAGCCGGAAGGCCCCAAGACTGTCATCGCCAGCAGATATCAGGGTGTCCGGTTCAACCGTCCCAACGACGTAGTGGTCAAGTCCGACGGCAGCATCTATTTCACAGACCCCGGAGCTCCCCGCCCGGGATGCGACCTGGACTTCGCCGGCGTCTACCGCGTTTCGCCGGACTTGGGGGATGTGACTCTCCTGGTCAAGGATTTCGTCACCCCCAACGGCCTGACCTTCTCCCCAGATGAAAAAACCCTCTACGTGGACGACACTTTGCGACACCACATCCGGGCTTTCGACGTACAGGCCAACGGTCAGTTGAACCTGGACTCGGACAGGGTCTTTTGCGACATGCGAGGCGAAAGGCCGGGCATGCCCGACGGCATGAAGGTGGACGTTGAGGGCAACGTCTATTGCACGGGGTCAGGCGGCGTCTGGATTATCGACCCTTGCGGGAAGCCATTGGGCATCATACTCACGGAAGAGACGCAGACGACCAACTGCGCGTTCGGAGGCGACGACTGGCGCACCCTGTTCTACACGACATTTGACGTGTTGGGAAGCATCAGGGTCAATATACCCGGTGTTCCTGTGCCGTCGCCCAAACCGGCCTGATCAGTTCCTGGCCTTACCGGAATGCAGCGAACCCGTCGGGGATTTGGACCTCTATAAGCTTTAGCTTGTCTGCCTTGACTGACGAGTCCAACTCAGCCGTTAGCTGGTCCAGGGAGTCCACCTTTATGCCTTCGAACCCATAGGACTCGAACAGCTTCACGAAGTCTGGGTTGACCAGCTCCGTTCCGATGTACCTTCCCTGGAAGTTGTTCCGCTGGTACTGCTTCAACACGCCCCAGGCGTTGTCGTTGAACATCAGCACGATGGGATTGAGTCCATACTGGGAAGCCGTGGCGAGCTCCTGGAGGTTGTATTGAAAGCCTCCGTCTCCCGTTACGCATATCACGGGAGCGTTGGGATTGGCGGCCTTTGCCCCCAAAGCGGCAGGGAAAGCATAGCCCAGACCCACCCACCCGTGGGGGTAGATGAAGGTCCGGGGCTGGTAGGCGGCAAATGCCCTCGTGGCCCGGCTGGTGGGCACCGTGGGGTCCCAAACGGTTATCGCGTCCTTGGGAAGCGCCTCGCGGATGGCTTCCAACGCTCGCACCTCGTTGGGCCACTGC
>DAOUJI010000094.1:0-7529 GCA_034422875.1 Dehalococcoidia bacterium
GAGCAAGTGGAGACCATGCGCTCCCAGGGGCTGCGGGCCAGCGGCAGCCAGGGAGATTTCACCGTCCCCGTGAAAGCCATGCACCTCCACGACCTCCAGAGTGTGGACGAGCAGTTCGACATCGTCTTCCTGTCGGTCAAGTCCTACGACACTGAGTGGGCCACCCACTTCATCAAACCTTATGTCAAGCCCACCGGGTTCATCGTCTCGGCCCAGAACTGCATGAACGACGAGCTTATCGCTTCCATCGTTGGGTTCAACCGGCAAGTTCCCCTGGTCATGTCCAGCATCGAGGTCGCCCTGTGGGAGCCGGGGCACGTCACCCGCGGCGGAGAGCCTGGGACAGCCCGGGGCTACGACGTGTTCCGGTCCGGGGAGACCAACGGCACGGTGTCCAAGAGGATCGAAGACCTCATGGACATGATGAGGAATATAGACAACTCCAAAGCGACCACTAACATCTGGGGCGAACGATGGTGCAAGCTTGCCACCAACTGCATGGGCAACCCAGTGGGGGGCATCTCCGGCTTGGGCGCCACCGGGCAGCGGGACAACGCCAACGCTCGGAAGCTGGCCATCAATCTGGCCAAGGAGACGGTGCAAGTGGGAAGCGCCCTGGGGTTCAACGTAGAGCCGGTGCGGGGAGTAGACGCCGAAACCTGGAACCGGGCTGACGACGGCGAGGTGTTCGAGGAAATCGACGCCAGGATGGCCAGCCGCAAGGCCGACGTGGACTGGCGCTCATCCATGGCCCAGGACGTGTACAAGGGCCGCCGCTCTGAGATAGATTACATGAACGGCTACGTCGTGCGAAGGGGCAGGGAAGCAAATGTTCCCACACCCGCCAGCGCAGCCGTCGTAGAAGGCATGCACAGGATTGACTCAGGGGCCTGGCAGCAAGACGCCGCCAACATCGACAAGGTGCTGGCGGAGGCCGGCCTTCTGTAACCCTGGCCGGGGAGGGTCTTATGCGCATTAAGGTGGAACCCAAAGACTTCTTCATGTACTCGGTTTTCCTGGCCTTTGACAAGGAAAACCCCGACTGGGAGGACCCGGCCGTCTACAAGTACCTGGAGGACAACGAGTTAATTCCCAAGGCTCTCTTCAACGACAAGATAGAGGGCATTGACCACGAGGTCATGTACTTCGGCGGATGCTACATAGGCCGCCACCTCAATATCGTAGAGGGCATCCAGCGGGACGCGGTTCGTCAGGAGATGCTGGGCGAGAAGATAGCCGGAACGGTACGACGCGGCGACGACCCCGACGTCCGGCGCCTGGCCGACGGAATCCCCGAACCGGAGCTGGTGGAAATCATGAACGAGATGGTCAACGGATACAACGACGATTCCTCGTTCACCGCCAGTGAAGAGGGTTACTTGGTGGTGAACATCGAACCCGAGGACATCGCCAAGAAGTTCGTGGAAGTGGCAGGCTCCCGCTCCCAGTAGACTTGCCGGGTCATCCCCTTATGGCCAGCGGGTCAGGGCTCCGCCCCCACCTGTCATTCCGAACGAAGTGAGGAATCCAGAAACGTTGTTCGGTATCATGGCGCCACTAGACTGACAGGTACTTCGTTTCAGGCGTTTCGTTTCTGGTGGTCCGAGTTTTAGTGCATGAATTTGAGATTTCTCGCTGCGCTCGAAATGACATTTGCAGGGGTTGGCATGGCCGTGGAGAGAAGAGGTCACGTACGTTCTAGCGCGAAAGGTCCATCTTCAGAACGGCTCTATGGGGCACTTCCCTAACAAGGGTCAGATCGGGGCCCCGAACCGACAGGTTATCAGCCACAACAGAAAGAGGATGCCGAGGAGTACGCCCCCTATCAGGCATCCCCACCTGGCCTCCACGCGCTGCCTACCTGATCCCTGGCAACGAGGTCTTACTCACTAGGCCGCGGGTATGATAGGAAGGGTGATGCGGGAGGGATGGGCCGCGTCGTGCAGGATGGTCTGCACAGCCGGCCGCATCTCCGTCTCCTCCGAGGGTTCCCGTCCGGTGTTGGGGTTGCGGTCGAATCTGGGGAAGTTGCTGCTGGAAACCTCCAACCTGATGCTGTGGCCCTTCTTGAAAACGTTGCTGGTGGCGACCAGGTCGATGGTGTACTCGTATATCTGCCCCGGCTCCAGCAGCTTGGCTTCCGCCAGAGACTCCCGGTACCTCGCCCTGATGATTCCGTCCGTTAGACTCCGGGTGCACCCGCACTCGCACACGTCCACCAGCTTGGCTGTAAAGTCGGTGTCCGGCCCCGACGTGGCCGCAAACAGCGTCACGCTAATGGGGCCGGTGACCTCCAGGTCCCTGTCCATGGGCTTTGACGTATAGACCAGCACGTCGGGGCGGACCTCCACCTCACGCTGGTCGAAGGCCCCTCCGGGGACCCACTGGGAGCTGCAGCAAAGCCCGCCTCCCTTGGTAGGTACGGGAGAGCGAGGGTCGTATAGAAAAACGTCCGGCGGTTCGTCGCCCGGCTTGTCGAAAGAGAGCGCCCCATCGCCGTTCAGAGTGTTGGCCTTGCCTCCGCTATGGAGGTAGCAGTCGGTGTATTGAGTACGTGCCAGGGGCCACTCATGCTCCTCCCGCCACACGTTTTCGCCCATGACGAATATTCGCGCCGGCGGTTCGTCCAACATGCCGGTGTCGATGCCCTTGAGCCAGTGGTCATACCAGCGCAGATGGATTCCCGGCAGGTCTATGGCCGCCTCGTCAGCCCTGACCCCGAAATAGCTGTCCCCGGATATGCCGGGACCGATAGACGCCCCGTGGTGCCACGCCCCCACTATCAAGCGGCTGCTCTTGGCTGCGTCATTGGGGCCCTTGGCCGTCATGCCGGAGAAGTTGCGCAGGGTCCCCTTGAGGAAGATGTCGTGCCAGCCCCCTGAGTTTAGAGACGGTATCTGTATCCGGTCGTGAAAGTCCTCGATTTTCCAGGGCGCCCAGTAGTCGTCCGCTTTGGGGTGAGCTATCCAGTCATAGAAATAGGGGGCGAGCCCTTTGATGTGGGGGTAGTCTTTGGTTGGAGTGAACAGGAAGTTGTGGTCCATCCGGTCCGATTCGTCCATAAGCCTGGACACTGTTCCTTCAGGCACGTTGTAGTACCGGGATATGGCGCCCAGGTTCGCTGTGACCAGCCTGTCCATCCCCCAGGACACCGCGAAGCCCCAGGCCAGGGCGCCTCCCTGGTAGGTCCAGCCTTCGTGATAGTCGGAAGCCGTGATGCCGGGCGCGATGCAAGCCAGAGACGGCGGCGCAGTCACTGCGGCCAGCCATTGGGTGGCGCCCACGTATGAACGGCCGTACATGCCGACTTTCCCAGTGCTCCAGGGCTGGGCAGCGAACGCCTCCACCGAGTCGTAGCCGTCCTCAAGCTCCTGCCGGAAGGTATAGAACTCGCCCTCGGAGCTGAACCGGCCCCGGACGTCCTGAATGACGACGGCATAACCGTGGGAAGCCGCCCGGACAGCGTCCATCATGCCTGTGCGGGCCTGGGCGATAGCCTTGTTGTAAGGGGTTCTCTGGAGCAGCACTGGGACCTTGTCCGATGTGTCGGGCCGGTATACGTCAGCGTACAGGGTCACGCCGTCCCGCATCATTACCGGAACGTCGAGCTCGATTTTGAGAGAGGAGTTTGCGCCCATGAAGCCTGGCATAGAACCGCCTCCTGCCTTGCCGAGTTGCCACAGTCAGGATACGCCAGCGCTATGATAGCCCGCCGTATTTATTTTTAACAAGGGCGCCGCACAAGGCAACCCTATGCGTTGACACGCCTTCCAATGCAACCCTAATATTAAATCAGCGTCGCGTCCCAGTAGCTCAGTTGGACAGAGCGGGCGCCTTCTAAGCGCTAGGTCGCGGGTTCGAATCCTGCCTGGGACGCCATTTCCCCTTAAGTACAACCCAACGGCATACTCCCGCTCACGAACGTCGCCTACCGCTTACCGCCTTGTTTCGCGGGTTGGGAGGGCTCCGTTGAAGGACTCCGTTAACTCAGGAGGCTGCATTTGAAAAGCACGGCGACCACGGTCGAGGAGTACCTGGCCGGACTGAGCCCGGAGCGTCATGAGGCCGTGTCGGCTATACGCGAAGCCGTGCTTTCCAACCTCCCCGACGGGTACGAGGAGATCATGGACTTCGGCATGATTGCCTACGTCGTGCCGCTGGAGCGCGTGCCCAAGACGTACAACGGCCATCCCCTGATGTACGCCGCCATATCGTCGGAGAAAAATTACGTCTCGGTGCATCTCATGAACGTATATGCCGACCCTGGGACGACTCAGTGGTTTGTCGACAGCTATAAGGCCACAGGCAAGAAGCTGGACATGGGCAAGTCGTGCGTCCGTTTCAAAAAGCTGGATGACCTGCCGCTGGACCTGATAGGCGAGGCCGTGGCACGGACGCCTATGGAAGAGTGGGTCGCCGTCTACGAAGCCTCACGGCCTGCCAAGCGGAGCGCCAAGTCTAAGCGCGGCTAGATAACCGCAGCCTTTCGTTTACGGCGATTCATGTCCCCCCGGGACTGCCTCATGCAACCTGTTCCAGGGAGTCAGGCTCCCCACCGACCTCTGCTGCAACTCCTCTCCGCCGTAAACGACAGCTATTTCACATGGAATAGAGGAGCCAGCCATGTGGCGCTGCACCCGAAGCGCTCCGTCAAAAAGGCTCGATGACGGCGTCTGAGATGCCTTGGCTTCCATTAACGTGACTCCAGATGAATTCTCGATGACTAGATCGACCTCCACACCGTCCCGATTCCGATAGAAGGACAGTCCTCTCGATTCACCCATGTTCATTCTGTGTTTGGCGACCTCTGAGACCACCCAAGTCTCGAATATTGGACCGCGCAGAGGGTGCGAGCGGAGCTGGTCCGGCGTACGTATGCCGATGAGCCAGCAGACGAGGCCAGTGTCGTAGAAGTGGAGTTTCGGCATCTTCACCAAACGTTTGCCCAGGTTCGTATGAAAGGGCGGCAACCGGAAGACTATGAAACTGGCTTCCAGTATTGCGAGCCAGGTTTTGGCGGTGGGCTGGGACACGCCGCAGTCGCTGGCCAGGGCCGAATAGTTGAGCAATTGAGCCGTGCGCCCAGCGCATAGCTCAACGAAACGCTGAAACATCGCGAGGTCTCCCACGGCGTTGACGGTCCTGACGTCCCGTTCTATATACGTGGCAACGTACGAACGGAGCCACTCGGAAGGGTCCAGGCCTTGGTCATATATACGAGGGTAGCCGCCAGAAAACACGGCCTCTTCCAGAGTCTTGGGATAGTTGGAGAATCTCACCACCTCGCTCCGGGCCAGAGGAAGAAGATGATGCACCGCTGTCCGGCCAGCCAGGGACTGGTTCACCGATTCGACAAGGGAGAGGTTCTGTGAGCCTGTCAGGACCCAACGACCCGGTCGCGGGTCTGTGTCTATAATCCCTTGTAGGTATGACGGGATGTCCGGTGTACGTTGCACTTCGTCGATTACAGCGCCGTTGGGAAACTGGGCCAGGAAGCCACGAGGGTCCTCGGCAGCAAAGTTGCGAATGTCCGGCGCTTCGAGACTCACGTACGGAAGCTGTGGAAACACCGCGTGACACAGGGTAGTCTTTCCGCTCTGACGAGGCCCGGTAAGAGTTATCGAGGGCGCTTCTTTCGCAGCCTCAATTAGCCTGGGCATCAGATCTCGCACGACCGACATGTCGCCTATTCTAACACAAGGTAGGCTAATTCAAAATCCAACTTTGAATTAGCCGATAAGTCACCCTCTCAGTTCACCTTCAGCCGTGGGTGGTTGTGCTGCAGTCTGTTACGTGCTAAATATAGTGAATCCGAAACTGCTATCCGATTCTGCCTGCAACAAGGAGGTTGACTATGTCCCACGGATACACCACAGACCAGATAGAAGCCATGACGGCCGGGACCGTCACGATTCAGGGTGACAACGGAGATTCCATCGGAGCGTATGTGGCCAAGCCAGACGGAGACGGCCCCTTCCCAGGCGTAGTGCTGATTCACCACATTCCCGGATGGGACGAGCTTTACCGTGAGTTCACCCGTAAATTCGCTCACCACGGTTATGCTGCCATATCCCCGAACCTGTACCACCGCAACGGCCACGGAGTCCCTGAGGACGTGGCTGCCAAGGTGCGGGCCGAAGGCGGCGCTCCTGACGCCCAGGTAGTCGGAGACGTTGTGGGGGCCAGGGACTGGCTCAAGGCTCAGTCCTACTCCAACGGCAAGGTAGGCGTCATTGGCAGCTGCTCCGGCGGACGCCACACGGTGTTGGTGGCTTCCCGGTCAACGGGATGGGACGCCGCTGTAGACCTATGGGGAGGCCGCGTAGTGATGCCGCCCGAAGACCTCAACGAAAGGACGCCCGTTGCGCCCATCGACTACACCGCAGACCTGTGCTGCCCGCTCCTCGGACTCTTCGGGGAAGAGGACCAGAGTCCGACGGTCGCTCAGGTGGACCAGCACGAGGCCGCATTGAAGGCCAGCGGCAAAGACTACGAGTTCCACATGTACCCCAACGCCGGTCACGGCTTCTTCTACTACGATCGAGCCATGTACCGTCAGGAAGCCGCCGTCGACGGCTGGCAGAAGACCTTCGCCTTCTTCGACAAGCACCTGCGATAGGGGCAACCATTCCACTGAAAAAGGAGTCGCCATGTGCACAATGATCGTCGAAAAGGCCGAGATTGCCGGTGCGGGAAGGGGCCAACAGGGTTGGTTCCGCTTGAGCCAGGCCAACGTGTCCTTCGACCACCCCGACCATATGGACGGGGCCCATTCCGTCAACATTGACTTCGTCAATCCTGACAAAGGGATTGCCGCCAGGATCCCCGTCGAGCTAAGCACGGAATCGGCCCGCAAGCTGGCAGAGACCATTCTGGCAACCCTGGACCGGGGCGAATCCGAGTTAAGTCGCCCATAACAAGTCCCTGGAGCAAAAAACGAGAGGGCCTGATTGTTCAGGCCCTCTTTTTCATGGCCGCCGTAGCCGGTTGACCGGCACGCTGACTGCAAGCTAAACTCCCCGAAAGGCGGACTCCGGAGGTGAGCAGTGACCGCAACAGGACATCCCCATGCCCACGCAGTAAGCCAGATGGCAGAAGCCGCATCCAGATGGCTCGGCAGCCTGAACGCTCAACAGAAAGACAAGGCCACCTATCCGTTCCTGGACGGTGAGCGCATCTTCTGGTATTTCGCTCCGTTGAACCGCCACGGGCTCCCCCTCAGGGACATGGACATGGTCCAGCGTGGGCATGCCATGGAAATTGTCGACGCCATGCTGGATGAGGCCGCCGCCCGGAAGGTCAGGGACATCATAGACCTTGAGCCAACTCTCGGGGCTATCGAAAAGGGACGGGGCGTCATTACCTGGGAGCGCGACCCTGACCTCTACTTTTGGACCATATTCGGTGAGCCCGGAGGAGACGACCCCTGGGGCATCCGAATTGAGGGGCACCACGCCTGCCTGAACTTCTCCATCTGGAAGGACGAAGTCCTGTCTATGACTCCCTTCTTCTTTGGGGCCAACCCGGCC
>DAOUJI010000095.1:0-39438 GCA_034422875.1 Dehalococcoidia bacterium
ATGGCTACACCAGCATAGACTCCGGTCATCCCAGCGACGCAATCGCCGCCGTGTTGCCCCTGGCCGAGATGCGCCACGCATCAGGCAAGGAGTTCATCGCGTCGACCGTGCTGGCCTACGAGACCTTCTGCCGCTTGTGTGACGCCGTTGAGGTGCGCAACCGGGGCTACGACCACGTGACCCTGGGGGTCATATCGGCGGGGGTGGGAGCCGCCCGGGCACTGGGACTGGACAAGGAGAAGACGGCCCAGGCCATCAGCCTCTCACTCGCCCCCAACGTGTCCCTGCACCAGACGCGCATAGGCACCGTGTCCATGTGGAAGGGCTGCGCCTTCGCCAACGCTTCCCGCAACGCGGTGTTCGCTGCCCAGCTGGCAGAGAAGGGCCTGTCAGGCCCGGCGGAGATATTCGACGGTCGGGAAGGCTTTGGCAAGGTGATAACCGGCGACCTGATTGAACTGGCGCCCTTTGGTGGGAACGGGACCCCCTTCAAGGTCTCCGAGGTGAGCATAAAGCGATTCCCACTGGGTCTCTATTCCCAGACGGTGATGGAGGCGGCGCTTAAGGTGAGGGAGAGGCTGTCCGGTGTGGACGACATCGAGGAGATTCACGTGCCCACGCTGGGGACCGCCGTCCGGATCATGGCGGGGGACCCGGAGAAGTGGCGTCCCGCTACGCGGGAGACGGCGGACCATTCCATGCCCTACACGGTGGCGGTGATGTTGAAGTACGGCGACGTGGGTGTGGAACGCTTTGACGACTCCTATCTCAACGACCCTGCGCTGTTGGACCTGGTACAGCGGGTCAAGGTGTCCGTGTCTGAGGAAGCCAACCGCCGCGCTCCCGAAGCCATGCTGTGCAGCATCGAGGTTACCACCAAGTCCGGGGAGCGGATCGAGTCGGGGGACGTGCCCTTCCATAGGGGCCACTGGCGCAACCCCATGGACCGCAGCGAAATCGATGCAAAGTTCCGTGGCCTGGCAGACGGAGTCCTCCCCGCCGACCGGACAGACGCTCTATTGGAGACCCTGTGGCACCTGGAAGAGGTCGACGACATTGCCGACGTGGTGGCGATGATACGGGCGTGAGGGACCCTCTTAATAAACGCCGGGAAAAATCCGGTACTTCACCCGCGCCTTATATTCTGCCCACTTTTCGGCCCCGTATTTCTCGGCACAGTGCCTGTCGTCGTCACGTTGGCGGAAGGTGAACAGCGTGACGATGAAGACAAAGTAGGTCCAAGCCCAGGGATTGGCGAAGTGGCCGAATGCCAGGGCGATTGACAGGGAGAGGAACCCTTCGCCCATGTAGTTGAAGTGGCGGGCGACTCCCCATAGACCGCTGTACAGAATCTTGCGGTCACCGACCTCGATGTACTTAGGTTCGATGAGCCCGAGGAACTTGCGGTCGGGCCACCGCTTGAACGTGTACTTCTGCAGGTTGGCGCCGCGAGAGATGCTCCACCCTAGCAGGAACAGCGCAGACGTTCCGATGAGCCACACATAAGTCCATGCCGTCGAGAACCCGGGGTCCGGGTGAGCGGCCATCCCCCACAAAGGAAGGATGAACAGCCATCCGTAGACCACGAGGCCGCCCCAGAACAACATGAAGCCGAGCCTCTCGTGGATTAGATCGTAGGTGTATAGCTGGACTCGCTCGAAGATGAAGTAGTCCAGTATGTAGAACGTGAAGAACGCCGCATACAGGAAAACGCCGGGATTGGAGTCTGCGCCGAAGCGCTCGTAATGGTACGCGGCCCCGGACAGGGCGTTGAGAGACAACATCGTCCCGCCGACGACGTAGAACCACATCTTCACGTCTAAGCGTTCTTTGAAGAATGATATCTCCCGGACCCGCCCGGTCCAGAACGCCGCCAGGGGATTCCTCTGCTCGCCCTGCGGCTGGCTGAACACGGCGATGAGCGCGAAGATAGCGGTGAAGGCCGTTCCCCCGGCCACAGCGTAGACCGAGGACCGGTAGAACCAATCACGGGGCATCCCGGTAAGCTCGAAAGCCCACACGAGCGCCGCGATAGCAAACACCAGAATGCCGTTCAGCCGGTAGTTGCGGGGCTCTCCGGTCTCCGGATTGATGACGTAGCCGGGAACCCGCCTTGCCGGCAATATGAGCTGGGCCAGGGCAAACACGGCGAAGACCGCCAGCGGGGTGAAGAAACCTGCAATAGCTTCCGCCCCGGAAAGCTCGAAAAGGTGCTCAATGCCAAGCCATTCAATCATGACCCAATGCCCCTTACTCCAGTGACGTGGTCATTATCGATATGAGCATTGGGGCGGTCAATGACCCACGGCACAGCAACGGGCGCGCCAGAGTCTGGGCGCCTCCTTAGGCCGCTGCAGGCCGTACGTACGCTCTACGTGGGGGCCTTATCGGAGTCTCGAAGGGTGCGTTCTCTACAAGACCTCCAGCGCCAGCTTGTCCAGGTAGTCGAGGGAAGACTGGGTGGAATCGGCGTTGATGCGGGTGACGGCGCGGTAAGCGCCCGCTTCACCCAGGCGGCGCATAACGTCCCTCTCGGGAGGGATCTGGTACAGCGTAATCCCGATCCCCCGCGGATCGCGTCCGGCTTCGGCGCAAAGCATGGTCAGCTTATGGGCGGCTGCGGTGATGTCGTGATAGCTGGCGATGTTGGGCGCCCATCCGTCGCCGTACTCCACTACGCGGTTCAGCACCCTCTTGGCCATGCCGCCCAGCAGGATGGGCGGATGGGGCTTCTGTGCAGGCTTGGGGAAAGACCTGAGTGGCGGAAAGTCGTAGAACTCCCCGTGGAATTCGGACACATCCTTGGTCCAAAGCTCCTTCATGGCCAGCACCGACTCCCTGGCCTGGCTCCAGCGGCGGCGGAAGTTGCCGCCCATTATCTCCGACTCCTCCCGGAGCCATCCGGCGCCTATGCCTATCACCGTCCGGCCTCCCGAGAAGTGGTCCAGGGAGGCTATCACCTTGGCCAGGAGTATAGGGTTGCGTTCGGGCAGCAGGGTGACGCCCGTGCCCAGCTTGATGGTGGACGTGGTGGCGGAGGCATGGGACAGGGCCACGAAGGGGTCCATCATGTGGCTGTAGTATGGAGGGATGGCTCCGTCGTCGCTGTAGGGGAAACTCGTGTCAACGTTTACGGGCACCAGCGTGTGCTCAGGCGCCCATAGGGACTCGAACCCCAGTTCTTCGGCCCGCTTGGCCACCGTCGCCATGTCTATGGGATTCCCAATGATAGTGGGGATGGATACTCCTACCTTGATCTCTGCCATAGTCACCCTCCCTTAGACGTTGCCCCTAGTGCATGGGGGAAAAGGCTGCGGGCTCCATGATTTTACACTCGTTCTTGAGCAGCCACTCGTAGGTCAGCACCGGCCAGTGGGGGTCCTTCAACGACTGCCCTCGCAGGTACTCCCGCTCCTCCAGGTCCTTGTAGGCCCAGAGGTGGTACCACTTGTTGAGCCTGCCAAATTCCGGGTACCACGCCGCCACCAGGGGCGAATACTGCTCCCGGTACTCTATGGACTCGGACCAGCGCTGGACCACGTGGGGGATGCCGCCGGGGATGTAGGAGTAGATGCGCATCTCGTAGATGTTCCCCAATTGCCGATCGCCCAGCGGTCGCATAAACGGCGCCGGGGACATGACCTCCACCTGGGCGTTCATGACGAGGTCGTCGAGCTGGGGAGGCCAGCCGGGTTCTTGGGACGCCTCGATGCGGACCCTGGCCCGGTGTGCCAGGTCCTCGTAAGGCCAGACGTGTATCACCTGGTTCAGGGGACCTATGACGGTGTGCCAGAAGGCCCCCAGCTTCGAGTGCCGCTCCCGGTTAGCCAGCTTCTCCGCGAACCGCTGCTCGTACTCCGACACCGTGCCGGGCCTCAGAGTTTCGGTCCTCATCTCATATATCATGAGTCGTTCCCGGTCTCTATTCCCCGTTCGCCCCGAGCGCGTCGAGGGGTGGTTCGACAAGCTCACCACGAACGGGGCAAACGAGCCATACGGCTCTCAGAAACCCTGTCATTGGGGCCGCGTCGATGGGCATTCTACCGTATGGGCGAGAATGATGCCGGGTTGAGTATCTTGTTCTCCTGGCTGAGCCAGTACTGGCGGGTGGGAGGCGGCCACTTGGGGTCGGACATGGCCTCTGCGCGCACCCTGTCCCGCTCGGCGAGGCTGGGGTAAGCCCAGACGTGGTACCAGCGGTTCAGCCCGCCGATTTCGGTGTAGCCGGTGAACACGTTGGGGGAGTACTTTTCCCGCGCCGGAAGGGAGTCTGTCCAGCCCTCGATTACGTTAGGCAGAGCGCCCGGCTGGAAGGTGTAGATGCGTATTTCGAACACAGGGCCAATCTCGGCTGGCTCCAGGGCCTTGATGAAGGGCGCAGGCTCGATGATTACGTTCTCCATGTTCAGCACCAGGTCCTGGGTCTTGGGGGGCCAGTTGGGGCTCTTGGCCGCCTCTGCCCGGATGGCCGCCCTGGCGTTCAGGTCCTCGTAGGGCCAGATGTGGACGACCTGGTTCAGCGGGCCTATGGACGTGTGCCAGAAGGCCGCCATGGGGGACAGATGAGTCCTGTGGGGCAGGGCCTCTTCCACCCGCCGCTCGAACTCTTCTATGGAACCGGGTCTCATGTCGTAGGTGCGCAGCTCGTAAATCATGTAACCTCCAGATGTCTCGAAATGGCGCCGAAAGCAGGCAGGGCCAGGAGTCGTGTTATTCTACTTCAGCCCACTAGAGGCGGCAACCCGAGGCGGACGCGAGAAAGTTAGTCACCTCGAGGAGGCAAGGAGGCCGAAGATGAAAGCGATAGCTTACGAATCGGGCGGGGTGGAGACGCTGGCGATAAGCGAGGTCCCGGACCCTGTTGCCGGGCCCGGGGAGGTCGTGGTGCGGGTGAGGGCGTGCGCCATGAACCACGCGGACGTGTGGGGACACAAGTCCGAAAGCCCGCGCTTCGACGGCCCACGAATCCTGGGGCGAGACGTGGCGGGTGTAATAGAGGAAGTAGGTGAGGGAGTGGAATGCTGGGCCAAGGGAGACCCCGTGGTGGTGGCGCCGGGCGTAAGCTGCAACGTCTGCTTCCACTGCCAGCACGGTCAGCACGCCGACTGCCCCGAATACGGGATGCTGGGGGCAAAGGTCGACGGAGGGTACGCGGAGCTGATGAAGGTCTCGGCCATGAACCTTTACCCCAAGCCCGACAACCTCAGCTATGAAGAGGCGGCGTCGATTCCCCTGGTCTTCATCACTGCCTGGCGGTGCCTGGTGGAGAAGGCCCGCGTCCAGCCTGGCGAGTGGGTGCTGGTGAACGCAGCCGGAAGCGGCGTCGGCATAGCCGCCATACAGATTGCCCGGATGTTGGGCGCCAGAGTGGTGACGACAGCCAGTAGCCAGGAGAAGCGGGAAAGGGGCCTTGAGCTCGGAGCCGCTGCCGCCGTGGACTACACCCAGGAGGGGTGGCCTGACATGGTTGTCAGGGCGACTGGCGGAGGAGCTCACGTCGCGGTGGACAGTGTGGGCGGCCAGACCCTCATGGACACCTTCCACGCCATGGCCTACGCCGGACGGGTCATCAACTGCGGGTTCACGGCTGGAACGGGCATGGAGTTCGACTGGGGCGCCTTCAGGGGCAAGCGGCTGGCCCTGATAATGTCCTTTATGGGCAGCAACAGCTACCTGCACGACATCATGCGTCTCGCCAAGGACGGGCGGCTCAAGCCAGTGGTCCACAAGGTCTTCCCCTTCAGCCAGGTCCAGGAAGCCCACAGCGCCATGCTGAACCGGGAGAATTTCGGGAAGATCGTCCTGACCTGGTAGGGGTCATTGGACCTGCCCCCATCCCAACCTTCCCCACTGGGGGAAGGAGCTAAGCTCCCTCTCCTCTTTGTAGGGGCAACCCTTGTGGTTGCCCTGTTCTCCGGCTGGGCAGCGCCTCAGGGCGACCCGCCGGTCGCCCCTACATGGTACGCTAATCCCCCTCTCCCCCCGGGAGAGGGCCGGGGTGAGGGCAATCCCACCCCATCCGTCTTTCCAGCGAAGGCTGGAAACCAGAAGGCTCCATATAGGGTTTTTTGCTTCCCTGGACTCCAGCCCCGTATCGGGGTACGGGGCTGGCTCTACGCTGGAGTGACGTAATTGGACGGCCCACCCTCCGTGGTACAATGTGGGCGACTATCTACGGGAGGGTGACATGGCCCAGGAATTCAAGGGCCGGTTCATAAAATATTCCTTCTACAAGGCCGACCCAAGCTGGAAACTGCTGCCCGAAGACGAGCGGGACCGCGGCAAACAGGAGTTCGCAGCAGTGGTGGACGAGTTCTCCTCACGGATGGGGATCGCCAGCTACAGCCTGCTGGGAACCAGAGGCGACGTGGACTTCCTGTTGTGGAAGGTGAGCGAGTCTCTGGAGTTGCTGGACGGTCTGGCAGTCCAACTGAACCGTACGGGTCTGGGCAGGCGTCTCCATATGCCCCACTCCTACCTGGCTATGACCAAGCGGTCCCCCTACATCGACAGCCACTCCCATGAAGGCCAGGACGGCTCCGGAGAGGGGTTCAGGGCCATCGGGCGGGACTACCTTTTCGTCTACCCCTTCGTCAAGACCCACGACTGGTACCAGTTGCCAAAAGACGAACGCCAGCGCATGATGAACGAGCACTTCCAGGTCGGCCACAAGTACCCGTCAGTGAAGATAAGCACCTCTTACTCCTTTGGGTTCGACGACCAGGAGTTTGTGCTTGGTTTCGAGACCGCCAACCCCGTGGACTTCCTGGACCTCGTGATGGAGCTGCGGGAGGCTGAGGCTAGGCCCTACACGGAGCGGGACACGCCCATATTCACCTGCATCCACAAGCCCCTGAGGGAATGCCTCGACGGTCTGGGGTGACCGGCGGCGGTTGAGGCAAACCGAGCGGCAGGTCAGACGAGTGTCCCAATGTTGTTGGCTAATAATCAATAGTGTAAGCTAGCTCAAATCCCGGTGGAGGAATAAATGGCTCTCAAAGTTTATCCAGCCAGCCAGGAAGAGAAGCTGAAAACCCTGCTGGCTACCGTCGAAGAGGTGCGTCCCGTCCTTGAGGCCCATGCCGAGGAGGGGGAAGTCATCGGCACTCTTCCCAAGGCTTCGGTGGAGGCCCTCTACGACGCCGGCTTGTTTGCCATAAAGCTGCCCAAAGTGCTGGGTGGAGCGGAGGCTGATCCCGTCATCCAGATGGAGATAATCGAGGCCATCACCCGCATAGAGCCGTCGGCGGGTTGGTGCGTCATGATAGGCAGCTCCAGCGCGGGGCAGCCTGGAGCATATCTCAATGATGAAGCTCTCGAAGCGGTGTTCCCCGGAGGGCGTCATCCACGGGTGGCCTCTTCCCTGGCCCAGGGAGGTTCTGCCCAGCCGGTGGAAGGCGGGTTCCTGGTGACCGGACATTGGTCCTTTGCCAGCGGCATACGTCACTCCACCTGGGTGCGCGGCGGCGCTTTAGTGCCCGGCGACGAAAGCGAGGCCGAGCGGCACATTGTTTGCATGATGCCCACGGAGCAGGTGAAGGTGCACGACAACTGGGACGTCATGGGGTTGAGAGGCACGGGAAGCTGCGACTTTTCCGTGAAAGACCTGTTTGTCCCGGAAATTTTCACGTGGGACGTGTGGAACCCGCCGATATATCGTGGCGGCTCCCTTTACAAGCTGGGCCGCCCTGGATTCGTGATTAACGAACACTCGGCCTTCGCCATTGGCTGCGCGCGCAAGGCGATGGACATTGTCATGGACAAGGCGGCGATACGGCAGCGAGGCTACTACAGCCGGCCTCCTCTATCCGAGCGAGGCGCCTTCCAGAGGGACCTGGGAGAGTGCGACCTGAAGCTTCGGGCCGCCAAGGCCCTGGCGAAAGAGGTCATGGACGAGGGCTGGCAAGTCGCCTGCCAGGGTGAGACCCCCGGCCCCGAGCTCCAGTCCGCTATGCGGGCCACCTCCAGCTACGTCACCCAGGTTTCAGTGGAGGTGACGGAGACGCTCTTCAGGTACTCTGGCGGCGAGGCCATTTTCAACTCGAACGAGCTACAGAGGTGTCTGCGGGACGTATACGCCGGCGGCCAGCACCTCATGGTCAGCGAGCGGGCCATGGAGAACCACGGCAGGTTCCTGCTGGGCCACCCCGACGCCAACCCCATGGGTTAAGACCGGATTCACTAAACTGCCCTGACCAGAAAGACGCGACAGCCCCCGATCTAGTCGAGGGCTGTTTCTTTGGTTAAAGTTCGCGGTCCACGATGGATACCAAGCCCTTAGATATTCGGGGATGGTGAGGTTAACGTCAACATTTAGTCGGCAGTGATTCATGGTCGGAGAGGCCGTCACCAGTATCCTGTGCTGCCTTCCTTGGCCGATAGGGTTCGTTGGACCTAGACTAGTTCGATTACCGCCAGGCCAACCAAGTGTTGTTGTAGATGGTCTTGGGCCACTTGCTGCCATTCGTGGCGGCGCCCCTGCTGATAGACGGTTTTGGCAACGCCGACCATTGCGGAGGCTGGCCTGGCTCAAGCGTGATAGGCGCTCTTGCAGCTTGGCTATTTTCTGGTGCGGTCCATCCGGTCGGTTCATATCGCCACCTCGACTGAATCCAGGAGGCCCCGGCGCCCCCACTCTCACGGACCCCAGGATTCAGCGTGAGCAGGGCAATTATGCCGATTACGGATATAAGTTACAAGATATTATAAAAAATCAGCGATAAAGTTACGGTGAAGTTATACGCAGGTCGTATACTGCATCAGGGGATGTTGTTCACCTGAAGAGGGAGACACATCCGTGATGTCAGCAGGGCACTCGCCCAGACTCCAATCGTTTCTTAGGCGTGTCACGCAAAGGCGATTGCTGGATAATCCAGACCCCAGACCTGTAAGGAGGGAGTTAGAGATGACTCACGAGTCATCGGCAACGCCGGATTACACGATGGGCTACAGCTCAGTAATTCTGGAGACTCAGCTGCGAGCTACGGCCGAAACCAGCGCTGCGCATTTGCTTCCCTACCTCAGACCCGGCCTTCGCGTTCTCGATTTCGGCTGTGGACCTGGCACCATATCGGTGGGCTTAGCCAAAGCCGTAGCGCCCGGCGAGATGCACGGTGTGGACATGGACGAGTCCCAAATTGAACGAGCTAGGGCTGTGGCCGCGTCGCAGGGTGAGAATAACGCCATATTTCACGTCGGCGACGTAACGGCTCTTGAGTTCCCGGACGACTTCTTTGATGTGGCTCACTGCCGTAGCGTGCTAATGCACGTCCCCGACACCGCGGCGGTGCTGTCCGAAGTCAAACGCGTCCTGAAGCCCGGTGGCATCTTGGCGTGCCGTGAAATGATCTGCGAGTCCGCCTTCACGCATCCCGACTTCCGCATCATGAGAAGGTCGTGGGACATGTTCGAGGACCTGGTGCGGGCAGATGACGGGCATCCCCAGATGGGCAAGGATATGAAACGCCATATCCTGGAAGCCGGGTTTACTAACGTCCGGATAAGCGCCTCTTTTAGTGTTTACAGTTCTCCCGAGCAAATCGCCTCCATCCACCGCTTAATCAGTCAGTGGCTCTTGTCTCCCGAAGTCACGGAAGCCGCCATAAAATACGGGGCGTCGTCGGAAAATTTGGTCAAGGATTTGAGAGCCGCCTATGATCGGTGGAAGGAACACCCCGCGGCCCTTTTCGCCTTTGCTTATGGAGAAGCCATAGCCGACAAGCCGCTCTCCTGACCCGTATAGCAGGCCGCCGCACTAACGGGGTATACGCCATTCTTATTTGCCCCGATTGTGGCATTGGCCTTGCCTTTTTGGCAGCGGGCCTAGCTGTCAAGCCTCGCCCAAGGCCAACGGCTCAAAATTGGGCCGTTCAAATTCAGTCAGTACCACCCACCGCCTGGAGTTGACCGTAACCATTCACAGCGAAACTTCCCACCGAAAAGTTCGCAATTCAATCTTCCACGGCCCACTCTCGCCCGACCAGGCCGCTCCTTCTCGCCCGCCGGAAGGCCGGACTCCAGGGCATCAGCGAAGAGCAGCCGGGTCGCCGGCCAAGTCTCCCTCAGCCGGACACCCTGGATTCAGCGGTTTCTTGTTAGGCTCCGAGCCGGAATGGGGGATACCTGTCTGTGGTCAGCAGCGCCACGTAAGCCGTGACCCTGAATCCCCACCGGCCTACTCCAACCACAAAGTCGAACATCGCTCTGGGATACGTTCCGGTTATCAGTATCGCCAGCCAAGCGAGGACCGTGACTATTAATGCAATCACACCGAGAACAACCAGCGCCACGTAGTGAGGGATAGCCAACAGCCACTTTATGATAGGCAAGAACCGGTTCAAGTCCTCTTGTGCGTTAGGGTATGGGATGTCGAGGTGCACGGACTGCTCTTCGTCTGTGGAAGGATACTCATCTCTCAGCAGAAACAGGAATGCGCCGACCCGAGCGCTGAATCTCTGCAGTTCCAGATTCCAGTCGAACCACCAGCGAGGGTACTTTCGCCTGAACAAAAGCATCAACAGCGTGGCCCCCCATACAATGCCGCCCGCAAACAGAGGGGAGATGTACTCATCGGTGGTCATGTCGCCGCTCGAAGTGTAGCCGCTCACAAGGGCGATAACTACAAGTATCGGGATTATGAGGACTATTCTGAAGAGTGCGCTCAGCCTGTTCCTGGCGCCGTCGGGATAGTCCACACTATATTGGACCGGATACGCATCGCCCTGACCGTCCGCCACAGCATTCCTCCAAGAGACTTCGGTATTGCCCGGAGGCAGCCGTGAGTAAAACACCGTATCGTGGCTGGGTCAAGGATGAACCAACTCCGGTATGAGACATTTTCGTCTCTCTCTCCCGCAAACCACTTATGCCCAATGGTAAGTTTTCCCATATGGTCATTTTCATCTGTGCATAGCGCGCAGGTTGCCTCATCATGACCTGAAAGGCATTCAGGTCAGAAAGCGTTGCACCTTTGGTCCGAAGGATCTGGAGAGAGGTGTTGCAGTTGCAATGCCACCTAAGGCTATCCGCGCGGCTGCGAACGGAAAGTCAGCAGACTGCGGCAATGCCCTAGGGCGTCTCCTGCAGGGACGCCCTAGGCAAATACTTTGAAAAAGTCTACGGCGCTTAGCCGTCCCGCAGGAGGTTCAGCGCCGCGCCGGCCTTGAACCACTCGATTTGGGTGGGGTTCATGGTGTGGTGCAGGTCCAGGTCCTCGGAGGAGCCGTCGGCGTGGTGCAGCGTGGCCTTGACCGGTTTGCCGGGAGCCAGCTCCTTCAGACCGGTCAGGCTGATGCGGTCGGTTTCCTGAACCTTGTCATAGTCGGCGGCGTCTTCAAAGGTGAGGGGCAGCAGGCCCTGCTTCTTCAGGTTGGTCTCATGGATGCGGGCGAATGTGCGGGTGATAATGGCCGCGGCGCCCAACAGCCTGGGAGACATGGCGGCGTGTTCGCGGCTGCTCCCCTCGCCGTAGTTGTAGTCTCCGACCACCACCCACCGCTTGCCCTCGGCCTTGTAATGGCGGGCGATCTGGGGTATGGGCTGGCCGGTTTCTCCGGTGAGCTGGTTCAGGCCCTCGCCTGACTTGTCAGTGTAGGAGTTGGTGGCTCCCAGGAACATGTTGTCGCTCAGGTTGTCCAGGTGGCCTCGGAACCTCAGCCACGGGCCTGCAGGGGAGATGTGGTCGGTGGTGCATTTGCCCTTGGCCTTCATCAGGATGGGCAGTTCCACGAAGTCTTCCCCGTCCCAGGGAGCGAAGGGTTCCAGGGTTTGTAGCCGGTTGCTGTTGGGGTCTACATGCACCTCCACCGAGTCGCCGTCTTCCTCCGGCTCTACGTAAACGTCCGTTGCCCGAACGAAGCCGCCGGCTGGTATCTCAGGCGCGGACTTCGGGGGTTGCAGCTTGAAGGTCTCGCCGGAGGGAGCGGTTACCTCATCGGTAAGGGGATTGAACGACAGGCGGCCCGCCAGTGAATAGGCGATGACTATCTCCGGGCTGGTGATAAAGGCGGCGGTGGCGGCCCGGCCGTCATTCCGGCGCGGGAAGTTGCGGTTGAATGACGTGACGATGGTGTTGGGCTGGTCGTCTGCCACATCGTCCCGTTTCCACTGGCCGATGCAGGGTCCGCAGGCGTTCGCCAGGACGGTTGCCCCGATGTCTCCCAGGGACTGCATCTGTCCGTCCCGCTCGATGGTGGCCCGAATCTGCTCGGAGCCAGGAGTCACCAGCAGAGGGATGTTCACTGAAAATCCCCTGGCCTTGGCCTGCTCGGCCACGTCGGCGGCCCTGGACATGTCCTCGTAAGAGGAGTTGGTGCAGCTTCCGATAAGACAGTCGGATATCTGGTCCACGTAGCCCTTCTCCTGGACCTCTTTCCCCATCTGGGATATGGGTCGGGCCAGGTCTGGGGTGTGGGGTCCCACAACCTGGGGTTCCAGGTTGGACAGGTCTATTTCCACCACTCTCTGATAGTAGGCGCCTGGGTCCCGCACCGCCTCATCATCGGCTGCGAGCAGGCTGCGGTTGGCCTCTGCCAGGTCCGCCAACGCTCCCCGTTGGGTGGCCCTGAGGTAGGTGGCCATCCGGCTGTCAAAGGGGAACACGGAGCAGGTCGCTCCCAACTCGGCTCCCATGTTGGTGATGGTCGCCTTGCCGGTGCAGCTTATGGACTCGGCTCCTGGGCCAAAGTATTCAATGATGGCGTTAGTGCCGCCGGAGACCGTGAGGACTCCGGCCAGGTGCAGGATGATGTCTTTGGGCGCCGTCCACCCGCTCAACTCGCCGGTAAGGTGCACTCCGACGGAGGTGGGGTACTTCAACTCCCAGGGCAGCCCAGCCATCACGTCAGCGCCGTCGGCTCCTCCCACTCCAATGGCCAGCATTCCCAGGCCGCCGGCGTTGGGGGTATGCGAGTCGGTTCCGATCATCAACCCGCCGGGAAAGGCGTAGTTCTCCAGCACGACCTGGTGGATGATGCCCGCTCCGGGTTTCCAGAAACCCATGCCGTACTTACGGGCGGAGGACTCCAGGAAGTTGTAGACCTCGCTGTTCTCGTTGAGGGCGTCCTGGGTGTCCGCACGGCCCTCGACTCGCGCCTGGATCAGGTGGTCGCAATGTATGGTCGTGGGCACCGCGACCCTGTTTCGTCCAGCCTGCATGAACTGGAGCACCGCCATCTGGCCTGTCACGTCCTGGTGCGCGACCCGGTCGGGTCGGAGCATTAGATAGCTGTCTCCCGGGACCAGTTCCTGACCCTCGGGGTCGTCCAGGTGACCCAGAAGTATCTTCTCGGCCAGGTTCAGCGGCCTTCCCAGCTTGCGGCGCGCCACCGTCAGGTTGGCCTCGACCGTCTTGTATGCTGCTTCGACGAATTCGGGGGTTGAGTCTATAACGTTGGTTGTCATGCTTGGCCTCCGGCTATGGAATGGGTTCGCGAGTGGGCTAGTCGCGGCCCCCCTATTACTAGAGGACCAGTCCGTAGGTTCGTTTTTTGATGGCGAGGTTCACGAAGGTTTCGGTGCGGGTGATTCCCGATATACCCCCTATCTTACCCCGGATGAAGTTGCCGAGCTGCTCGGTGGACGCGACTCCCACCCAGGCAAATATGTCCCAAGCGCCGGTTGTAATTGCCACATAGTGGGCCTCGTCCAACGACGATATGGCGTCTGCCACTTCATCCACATGACCTGGGGAAGTTTGCACCCCGATAAGGGCGGCAGTTGCGTAACCCATCTCCTCCAGGTTCGGCACCGCTATGACCTTGACCACCTCGTCTTCCATGAGGCGGCGCAGCCTTCGTCTTACCGTGCCTTCGCTGACGCCCACGTCGCGGGCTATTTTGGCGTTGGAGGCGCGCCCGTCAGCCTGAAGGAGGTTGATGATTCTGCCGTCCAGTTCATCCATAATCGACGCTCCCGAATAAAGATTACGGAGAGACATGATAGGGTAGGGCAGTAATCAAGTCAATAGTTGACTCTTTTCGCCGTTAACCGCGTGAAAACCATCGCTTTCATTCACGAATCAAATCTTCCTTGGACTCGCTGCGCCTTGCCGTCAGGCTGCCGTTCTTGTATATTTGAAGGCTAAGAACGGAGGGATCGCATAGTGGCCTAGTGCGGGCGCCTGCTAAGCGCTTAGCCTGAGAAATCGGGCTCATGGGTTCGAATCCCATTCCCTCCGCCATTATATGATTCATTAGTCCATCGCATTATGAACAGCTATTATATCTGGACTATCGGTTGCCAAATGAACGTGGCGGATTCGGAGCGCCTCAGCAGCGGTCTGGAACAGATGGGACTGACGGAGACCGACAAGCCTGACGACGCCGACGTGTTGGTGCTGAACTCCTGCGTGGTCCGCCAGAGCGCCGAGGACAAGGTCATCAGCCACCTGGGATTCGTCAAACGCGCGAAAACAAAACGGCCCGACAGCGTGCTCGCCCTCATGGGATGCATGGTGGGCCCGGACGCTTCGCAGCTTCAAAAACGGTTCCCCTACGTCGATGCCTTCTTGAAACCCCAGGAATACGCTCCTTTGCTTGACATCGTGGGCCAAAGAATGGGGTTGGATTGGGAAGGCTGCGTTGGGACTCTGACGCCTCCCCGACCGTCGGTGAGCGCCCACGTACCCATAATCCATGGGTGCGATCTGATGTGCACCTTCTGCATCATCCCCTACCGCAGAGGCAGGCAGACCAGCCGCGCCCTGGGCGACGTTGTTCACGAGGTCGAGTTGCTGGCGAACAGAGGCGTCAAAGAGGTCACGCTCCTCGGACAGACGGTGGACGCCTACGGCCACGACCTGGCGGAAGATGTCGACCTTGCCGACCTGCTCCGGGCAGTCGATGGCGTCGATGGGATCCAACGCATCCGGTTTCTCACGTCCCACCCCATGTTTATGAGCGACCGGATTCTCGACGCAGTTGCCGGTCTGGACAAGGTCTGCGAACACATCAACCTGCCGGTGCAGGCGGCTGACGACGAGGTCCTGGCCAACATGCGCCGGCGCTATACCTTGGACGAATATCGACGCCTCATCGAACGCATTCGTGGGCGAATCCCCGACGTGGCCATGGCGACGGATGTCATAGTAGGGTTTCCGGGAGAGACCAGGGAGCAGTATGACCGGACCCTCGAATTGCTCGCGGACGTGGAGTTCGAGAAGGTGCACTCCGCCGCCTACTCTCCAAGGCCGGGCACCATAGCCTGGCGCAAAATGCCCGATGACGTCCCTGACGAGGAGAAGCAGTTCCGCCTGAAGAACTTGACGGACCTCCAGGAAGGGATCGTCACTCGCAGGAACGCACGTCTCCAGGGGCAAACCGTGGAGGTCCTTGCAGAGACCCGCAAGAAGGGAAAGTTGCAGGGGCGGACGCGAAGCGATAAGCTGGTGTTTTGGGAAGGGGACGACTCGCAGATTGGCGAGTTGGTCAACGTCGAAGTGGCCAAGACCAGCCCCTGGGCCCTCCAGGGGAACGCGGTTTAACGCCGAAAGCAGGTGAACGCGTGACAACCAAGGCCAAGCAGCCGGTGATTCCCATTACCGAGATAGAACACTCTGCCTTCTGCCGCACCGAGGACGAGCTGCCCGCCAAGTCCCTGGCCGAGGAACTCAAGGTCAACATCCGCTGGCAGACGATTCCCACCGAGTACCTTCACCTTTCGCCTGAGGAACTGGACCGGCGAATCAACGAAGTCCGGGCCCAATTGGGTGACCGTGTGACCATACTGGGTCACCACTACCAGCGGGAAGAGGTCATCAAGTACGCCGATTTCCAGGGAGACTCCTTCAAGCTCTCCCAGAACGCCGCCTCCAAGTCCGAGGCCGAGTACATAATCTTCTGCGGCGTCCACTTCATGGCGGAGACCGCCAGCGTTCTCTCCGCAGACCATCAGAAGGTCATCCTGCCCAACATCACCGCCGGATGCTCCATGGCTGACATGGCTCCGCTGGACGACGTGCTGGACGCCTGGGACGACCTTCAAGAGGTGGTGGGAGACCAGGGCGGGATACTTCCCGTTGCCTACATGAACACCATCGCAGGCCTTAAGGCGCTGTGCGGCCGCCACGACGGGATTATATGCACCTCCTCCAACGCGGCTGCTGCTCTTGAATGGGCCTACGAGCGTTCTGACCGCGTCTTCTTCCTCCCCGACCAGCACCTGGGCCGCAATACCGGCGTCAAGCTGGGCATAGGCCTCGACGAGATGGTCGTCTGGAACCCGTACAAACCTCTGGGAGGCAACACAAGGGAACAGCTCCAAAAGGCCAAGATGGTGCTGTGGCAGGGCCACTGCTCAGTCCATACGAGATTCACCGTTAAGCAAATCGAGGGCGCCCGGGCCCGCTTCCCAGACGTCAAGGTTATCGTCCACCCCGAATGTATGATGGAAGTGGTCCAGGCCGCAGATATGGACGGCTCCACAGAGGTGATTCGCAAGACCATAAACGAGGCCCCAGCGGGATCCGTGTGGGGAGTCGGCACCGAGATAAGTCTTGTAAACAGGTTGGCGAAACAGAACCCGGACAAGACCATATTCTGCCTGGACCCGGTGGTGTGCCCTTGTTCCACCATGTACCGGATACACCCCGCCTACGTGTACTGGGTTTTGGAGGGCCTGGTCCACGGCCAGGTCGTCAACGAAGTGTCTGTGGACGAAGAGACCCGCCGCTTGTCCCGCATTGCTCTCGAACGTATGTTGGCAGTGGTCTAGTGTTGACGGCGCCCGAACGACTTGGGATGGCCGGATGAGCGATCATGCAAGAAGCGGTAATTGTACTCCATACTAACAACGTAGGGTCCCCTGACTATTTCATGCCGCTGACTATGGAATATGTTCTCCAAGAGGGGCAATGGGTAGGGACATGCCTCGAGATCGGCGCATCCAGTTTCGCGGATGAGCTCGACGAGATGAAGTCGAGGCTTTTTGAGGCAGTCGATCTTCAGCTTAGTGAAGTAGAACGGTTGGGTTTTCTGGAGGACTTTCTTCAAGACCACTCAGTCTCCGCATATCCCATCCCGCCGTTGGAATCTGCGGTGTAAAAAGATGTCTCCCAAGTCCCCTCTCCTCTGGCGCAACCGTTCCACAAATTCCGTCATTCCGGCGCAGGCCGGAATCCAGGTATTGTCATAATGCGCAAAGACATCCCCACCCCAACCCTCCCCCTCAAGGGGGAGGTGGTTTTGCCAAGGTCTCCCCTGTGGAGAGGAGGGATCCACTCCCGGAATTGGACGCATCCCCTGAGAACCGGTGCAAAGCAATGATCCATCTGCTCCCCGAAGTCCAGCAGCTAGTCGAGATGGCCCTGGCAGAGGACCACGTGGCCAACGACCCGACCACGGATTCCCTGGTCCCAGAGGACCTGCAGGCAAGGGGAATCATTCGCGCCAAGGGCGAGGGTGTCCTTGCCGGAGTGGACGTGGCCCTCTCCGTGTTTCAGCGTGTCGACCAACAACTACAGACTACGGCGTGGCTGGCGGACGGAGCGTCCGTCTCACCCGGAAACAACCTGGCCTTCGTCGACGGTCAGGCGGCTTCCATCTTGAGAGCCGAACGGACAGCCATCAACTTCCTCCAGCGAATGAGCGGCATAGCAACGGAAGCTGCCCGCTACGTAAAGGCAGTGGAAGGGACCAGCACCCGCATTGTGGACACCCGCAAGACTGTCCCTGGGTTCAGGCTGCTGGACAAGTACTCCGTCCGAATGGGCGGAGCGGGCAATCACCGTATGAATCTCGCAGACGGCATACTGGTGAAGGACAACCACCTGGAAGCCATGCGACATCAGGGTTTCGGTATCGACGGCATCGTCCGAAAGGCTTTAGACCAGGCGCCCCACACCCTCAAGGTCGAAATCGAGGTGGAGGACCTGACCGAGGTACAGCAAGCCCTGGACGCCGGAGCCCATATCATCATGTTAGACAACATGTCGTTTGAGGACATGAAGACTGCGGTGGGCATGGTGGCAGGGCGCGCTGTAGTGGAAGCATCCGGCGGTGTCAATATCGACACCGTAAGGGCTGTGGCTGAAACCGGTGTAGATATGATCTCCGTGGGCAGCCTGACCCACTCGGTCAAAGCCCTGGACATCAGCCTGGACCTGGAATTCGTCTAGCTTCTTCTCGGACGGTTCCGGTCTGCCGAGTCCAGTATGATGGTGACCGGCCCGTCGTTGACCAACTCCACCTGCATGTACGCCCCGAACGTCCCGGTCTCTACTGTTAGGCGTCGTTCCTTGAACATCTCCACGACCTTCTCGTAGAGGCGCTCCGCCGTTTCAGGAGCGGCTGCCTGGTTGAAGTCGGGGCGCCGTCCCTTGCGAGTGTCGGCGTACAAGGTGAATTGGCTCACCACCAGCAGCTCGGCTCCCACGTCCAGCGCCGATAGGTTGAAACGGCTATCATCGTCGGCGAATACGCGGAGGTTGACCGTCTTTTCCACCAAATAGGCGGCGTCTTCTTCGGTGTCTTCTCTGGAGACTCCCAGAAGAACAAGCAGGCCGGGGCCTGTCTTAGCGGATTCGCTTCCGTCGATGGAAACGGAAGCTTGGGACACGCGTTGGAGGAGGGCTCTCACGCCAGCCCCCTAGTGGGAGTGGCTCGCCGTTTCTTCTTTGCTTTCCGTGGCTGTGGCCGACTTGGACGATTTGGAGGAGGAAGATGAAGATGACTCCTTCTCCTCCTTGGCTTCATCCTTGGCGCTGGATGTTCCGCTGTAGCCGCTCTTCTTGTAATCGGTGGTGTAGAAACCTGTCCCCTTGTATATGATGGGGACAACCTGGAACTTGCGCCTGGACTCGCCTGCGCACAAGGGACAGTCGGCCCTGGGCTCGGAGTCAAAGCTTTGCCTCACCTCGAACACATGGTCGCAGCTGTTGCACTGGTAATCATACCTGGGCAAGGGGGCCCTCCTGAGTCGTCGTTGGCTTCAATGCAGCCCGATTAAGGCTGCGAATCGGGTATTAATCTATCATCGGGCGGTTTCGAATGTCAATTGAAACGCGACCGCCCCAAGCCTTGATGGATCACCCTGCGGCTACAAATAGCGTCGAGAGGATGCGAGCCGGTAGCCCCGGTGGGCCTTGTATGGCATGATAGACGGCGAAGGTTGTCAGCGCTTGAAGTTGCGGTTGTTTCAACAAATCTTTCCGGCCGCAGGGATGGCCGCTGTGTTTTGTTTAGTCCTTGCCGCGTGTGGGGGAACATCCAGTCCTACCTTGACCCCCACAGCGGTGCCTACACCCACTCCGGTTCCCACTGCGACTGCGACTCCAACGCCTCCGCCTACCGCGCCAGCTGCTTCTGACGATCCGGTTCCGTACGTGCGGTTGCCCCAGGACGAAGGCGCCCACCTGACTCCTGTAGAGTGGTGGTATTTCAACGGGCATCTTACTGACGAGAGCGGTGGGGACTACAGCTACCACTTCGTGACGTTTCAATTGACGCTGCCGGACGGCCCCACGGTCAGAATAGCCCAGCTTAGCTGGGCCGACCATTCGAAAAGTGTCCACCTGATTGCTGAGTTGCCCGAGGCGGTCGAGGTTGAAGCGACCTCCGTGGAATTCGACGGCAGCGTGTCCTCATGGAAGATGACGGGAGATGGAGAGGAATATTCACTCGCCTTCCAGATTGGTGAGTACGAAGTCGAGATGCAGGCGGTTTCCAGGAAACCTGCAGCTCTCCACGGCGGCAACGGGTATGTCGACTTGGGAATCGCAGGCGCCACCTATTACTATTCCCGCACGAACTTGGAGACCACCGGGTCCCTCGCCATTTCCGGAGAGTCCCAGGGAATCTCCGGCATGTCCTGGATGGACCACCAGTGGGGCGACTTCACCACGGCAGAGATAGGTTGGGACTGGCTGAGCCTGTTCCTGGACGACGGCTCGGAGCTTACGGTGTCGGTGGTCTGGGAGCGCGACGGGCGCAAGCACATCGAGACCTACGGCACCTACGTCCCGCGGGACTCCTCCGCCGTGCATCTCGCCGCAGATGACATAACGCTCAGCCCGACAGGATCATGGACGAGCGAGGCCACCGGAGGCGAGTACCCCATGGGATGGAACCTGCGGGTGGAATCGCTGGGGCTGGATGTTGCGCTCGATCCACTTATGGAAGACGCCGAGTTCATCGCCATAGGCGTCATACCTGTGCACTATTGGGAGGGCGGAGTCCTGGTGGAGGGAGTCAAGGGCGGCTCACCGGTCACGGGCAAAGGATTCGTGGAGATGACTGGCTACGCACCCCTTAGAGAGCCGTTTCCGACACCGCCGCCCTGATATGTCGTATGGGGCTAATCGGGAAATCATGGAGGAGCCATGAATAGCGCCGGAATGGTCATATACCACGGAATCGACGGCGCCGCCGACCTGCGGGAGTACGGGAGCATAGCCGACGACCTGGGCTATGATTCCCTGTGGGTTACGGAGCGTTATCTCCATGAGGAGACAGCGTCCATGTTGGGTTATCTGGCCGCGGCGACTTCCAGAGTCAAGCTGGGCGTTGGTGTAGTAAACCCTTTCACCCGTCATCCGGCCCTGCTGGCGATGATGGCCGCCACCCTGGACCGGATTAGCGGAGGCCGGTTCATACTGGGAATGGGACGCAGCGACAGCTTCATAGTCGAGGGACGGCTGGGCATGTCATATTCCAGGTCACGGACAAGGCTGGAAGAGGCGCTGACGATTGTTCGAGAGTTTCTGGAGAAGGGTTCAGCTTCCCATGAAGGACGCATATTCCAGCAGCCCAGGGTCAGTCTGGAGATGAGGCCGGTGCAGGAGAGGCTGCCCATTTACATGGCGGCCATCGGTCCCAGGGCCCTGAAGACGGCGGGCGCCTTGGCTGACGGAGTTCTCTTAAATGCCTATGTCTCGCCCGGGTACGTGAAATACGCGGTGGACATAGTCAGAACATCAGCCCGGGAAGCAGGTAGAGACCCGGAATCGGTGCAAATCGCCTGTATGTTGGTCATGCGCATGACGCCTCATCCGGAGGAAGTCCGGGCCGGACTCAGGCAAAGATTGGTGCGCCTGTACTCTGAGGAGCACGTGGGGGAGATTCTCCTGGAGACGGCGGGATTCGACCCCGGGGCGGCCGCTCAGGTCCGCCAACTCGATGCTGAGGGCGACATGAACGGTGCAGTGAGGCTTATCACCGACGATATGGTGGACTCCTGCTACGTCATAGGACCGCCGGACCAATGCAAGGAGCGGGTCGAGGAGTACGTGAGGGCTGGAGTAGACGAACCGTTGCTGCTTCCCAGGTTGGAGGACTACCGGAACGTTGCCGAAGCCATGGCCAGGTAAGTCTGGTCAACTCCGGGGCTGGGCGAAAAGCAGACGGACCTGTTCGCGCGCTTCAATGTCCTCCCAGTCCGGCACGGAGTCGCCTTCAAGCAGTCCAATCCTCCCAACCACCTCAGATAGAAGAGTTCCAGTGTCGATGCCCATGAATGAGGGGGTGAACGGCCCCAAGCCTTCCCGGGCATCCCGGAGTTTGGACAACGAGCCTTTACGGTTGCGACGCTCCATGTGAAGCAAGCCGACGGCGGCTTTCAACACGGCTTGGTAGAAAAGCCTGATGGGATAATCTTCTACCAGCCATATCTCTTCCAAAGTCTCATGGCAGCGCCAGTACTGGCCTTCGTTGAACTGCTGGACCGCCGTCTGTAGGGCAGAGGGGGGTGCTATAGGTCCTTGGAGGAACGCGTCTACGCCCTGTGAACGGATGAGGTCCAGCCACTGGCGGTCAAGGGCGGGGCGTTCGCCCTTGGAGGGTGTTGACGGGGGAATATCGAGTGGCATCGAGAACGTCGCCGCGTTAGGGCTTCAGGCCAACGGCCAGGCATCTGGCAGGGCCAATCGGTTTCGTGTAAGTATACCTGTCCCAAGTGTTGCCAGCGAGCGCTCAGGAGCTGGTCGCTGCACCCGCGTCCGCCGTTCCCAGGTTCTGGTGGTAGTCGCCTATGGCAATGGCAGTCCACTCGTGGGTGGACTTGCCTGTACCGACCATGCCCCATCGGGTCATTACGGTATAGGCCAATTCCTCCTTGCCCGCGTTGGCTCTGCCCAGCATGGCGATCCGGATGTCCTTCATCGGATATATGAACAGGCGTATATCGTGCTCCCTGGCCCATTCGTCCAGCACCTTGCCCAGGGCTTCTACGCTCTCCTTTCGTTGAGGCAGGTGCAGGAGAGACTGCCGTCCGCAAGCCGCCTCCGTCGGGCGCCAGAGTTGGGCCATATGCTCCAACTCTTTCTTGATGTTTTCCAGCCGTTCCGGCAGTTTGGTGTGTTTTGAGCCGCATTTGGGGTCTACGGCGCCCGTGTTCACGATCTTCCAGCCGCAGCCCTCCTGCCCGGGAAGCCGATTCGTGTAAGTGTCGCGAACCGCTCCTCCCGACTCGGGGTCGTCCTCACTCGAGAATAGGGCCCAGCCCATCTCCCTGACTGACAGGTCTATCGCCAACAGATTAGCCACGTCTTATGCCTCGCTGAATTGGGGCGTATGCCGTGAATTTCTGCGTCCTTCCAATCCTCTTTAGCAACTATACGACTCTGATGGCTATATAGACGCATTTGCCGGCGTCTTTGTTCCCCGTCTTCTCCGGGCCGGCCCGGGTGCGTTTGCCCAGATAGTGGCCTGGAGAGCGGAAAAGTCGAAAGGACTGTCGAGCCAGTAGTTCCTCGCACACTGGAGACATCTCCAGTGGTCCTCTTCCTTGTAGAGGTCGCCGTGGCACCTGGTGCATCCTCTAAGTCGAAACATCATTTTTGCCTCCATGATTCGCTTATGCTGGCCCTTCCTACACCCTAACCATCGAATATTAATAATTTGTTTAGGAATGTTAGGATTTCCCTCGATTTCCCGGATTGCTCTTCGGAAGGGTGTGGAGCCAAGGGTCGAGAATAGCAGCACAGATGTTCTAAGGTCAAAGAGACGATGTCACTTATGCCCCAGTCGTCGTTCCAAACAGTTTGTCAGTGAGCCGCCACTGCAACCGGTCAATCGATAGCCGGGTTTTGAAAGCTTGGTCTTTTAAGTTCCCGGTTAGGCCAGCTTCCTGTATTACGGACAGTCGCACCTCGTAGAGGATGACCTTGACCGTATAGCTTAAGCGACTGCGGCAGGGTCAGAGTTTTTCCCTAGAGGCCAATCCCGTTTCGAGGCGGTATTTTACTAGTTCTCGTCTGACGATAGGGGCCATGACGTACAGGCCGATAAGGTTTGGAACGGCGATTATGAAGACTAGGGCGTCGGACAAGTCTATCAGAGACCCCAGTTGGAGACTGGCCCCTATGACCATAAACAGGCAGAAGAAAAGCTTGAACCCAACATCCCGAATTCGCCCGTCTCCTACCAAATAGGTGAATGCCTTCAAACCGTAGTAGGACCAGGCCAGCATGGTGGAGAAGGCGAACAAAATGGCTGCGATCCCTAGGGGAACTGTCGACCACGGCAGAGCCGACTGGAAGGCGCTGATGGTCAACTCAATACCGTTGATTTCACCGGCGGAAATATGAGGGTTGTAGACCACTATGACGACGGCTGACATCATGCAAATCACGACCGTGTCAATGAACGGCTCCAACAGGGCGACGTGGCCCTCGCTGGCAGGCCATGGCGTACGCGCCGCGGAGTGGGCAATGGCGGCGCTTCCCAACCCCGCCTCGTTGGAGAACGTGGCGCGCCGGAACCCAAATATGACCGCTCCCAGAGTTCCGCCGGCCAGTCCTTCGGGCGAAAAAGCGTTGGTGCAAATCGCAGCGATGGCGCCGGGAACCTTGTCGATGTTGGTCGCCATAAACAAAAGAGCCAGTATAACGTACAGCAACGTCATTGCAGGCACGAGCCGGACCGTCGTGGCGCCGATTGACTTGATGCCGCCGATGATCACCAATGCCCCTGCAACAGCCAGCGTTAAGCCAATCAACCAGAGTTTGTCTGCGAAGAAGCTGCCGTCTCGGCCAGTGAGGATCACGAACACTTCGGCGGCCTGGTTGGACTGGAACATGTTGCCAATGCCGAGACAGCCGATGACCATGCTCACGGCGTAGAAGATTCCCAACCCCCGGCCCAGCTTGGGCCAGCCCAGGCTCCGCAACCCCCCTTCCAAGTAACGCATGGGGCCGCCGGACACCGAGCCGTCGGGATTGTTCTTGCGAAACATTACGCTCAGAGTGCATTCGGTGAACTTGGTTGACATTCCGAAGAGGCCGGCAATGGCGAGCCAGAAGGCGGCCCCAGGTCCGGCAAGCGAGATCAAAACCGCCACGCCGGCCATGTTGCCCAAGCCCACGGTTCCCGCCACTGCCGTGGTCAACGCCTGAAACTGGGATAGCTCGCCAGGGTCGTTTTTGTCGGCGTAACGTCCGGACACTATGCCCAGGGAGCGGGGGAATCCGCGGATGTTGATGAAGCGGAAATAGAACGTAAAGAACAGCCCGCCCCCGACCAGCCAGACAACGATTAGAGGGACCTCTGCGCCAAGCACAGGAACCGTGAAGAATATAATTCCGGACAGGAAATCCGCCACCGGACGCATGGTTTGGTCAATCAGTCGGTCGATTTCCATAATTCGGCCCTAGTCCGAGGAAGGATCGGGGCGGCCGGTAAGGCACACCAAAACCCACTCGCCATGCTGGTGTATTCTAGTGAGCTCCCGGTTTCAGTCAAGGAAGGCAGTCTCCTGTCCAGTGCATTCCTTTGATGCGAGCGATCGTTGTGGCGGCAGCGGCCTCTGACGTCGGCGTCAGGGTGTTTAGTCGTTGCAAAGGGAACGTAGCCTTTCCGTATGCTGTGGCGGCGTCTCTCCGACCAATATCCCTTCAGGTCGGGGGCTAAGGAGAGAAATTCAGGTTGTGAACAGACCCCGAGGGAGTTATCATGCAGGCAACTCAATCGATGACCCGGAACGTCCGGGCAGCGACCAGTCTGAGGCAGGCTCAGGAGGCGTCCATGAGCATACGCGTAGGGTACATGCCCGGCGGATACCCTTCAGGTGAAGAGGGGAAAAGCCATCTTAAGCGTTTGGTGGAAGTGGGAGACGAATACGGCTACGACTCGATATGGCTTTCCGACAGGGTAGTGGGAGACAGGTTCAGCCCTGAGCCTATGATTGCCATGGCAATGGTTGCGGGCTATTCGCCGACTCTGAAGTTCGGCACCAGCGTGCTCCAGCTCCCCATACGCAGCCCCGTGGTCCTGGCCAAAGAAATGGCCACGCTGGACTATCTTTCAGACGGCCGCTTTCTGCCCGCCATAGGGCTTGGACAGGAAGACCCGCGTGAGTATGAAGCCTGTGGCGTCGAGAAAGCGGACCGGGGCAAGCGCACCGACGAGGCTATGGAGGTCATGCGCCGCCTATGGCACGAGGACAGCGTGACCCACGAGGGACAGTTCTACACGCTCCACGACGTAACAGTCACGCCCAAGCCCGTGCAGGAACCTTCACTTCCCGTTTGGGTCGGAGGGCGCAGCAAGGCGGCCCAGAGACGGGTCGGACGAGTAGGAGACGGGTGGCTTGTGTCCTTCGCCACTCCCGACGAAGTGGCCCAGGGCATTGAGGTGGTGTTCGAGACGGCGGGAGAGTACGGACGGAGTGTGGACGAGGACCACGTGGGGGCATTGATTGGCTTCTACATCGCACCTACGAAAGAAGAGGCCGAGGAACGGGCCGAGGGTTACCTGACCCGCCTCCGCGACGACGCACATTTCACCGAATACACAGCGTTAGGCCCGCCGGATGAGGTCCGTGCTCTGGTACAGCAGTACCTGGAAGCGGGAGCCTCCAAGTTCGTCGTCCGGCCCACCTGCTCTCCGGAAGAGACCCTGGAGCAACTGGAACTCTTCGGCAAAGAGGTCCTCCACCACTTCCACGGGTAGAGAGTTTCCACCGGAATCCCTACAATTCGGCTATAGTCGTTCCTCAGACTAACGGTTCCAGGGACACACCCCTATTCACCGTAATAGTGGCGCCGTATGATGGGCTCAGCTATGGCCGCAGACTCCGCGTCAGCGTTGGTGACGAATGCGGCCATCATGTAACATGCGCCCACCTCGATGCCTCCGCACTCTTCGTGATGTTCCATGTCACGCATCGACTGGTACAGACGGCTAAAACCGGCGCTGGAAGCCGACTCCCCCAGACTCTCGTGAAGGTCGAGGAACAGAGCCAGCCCAAGTGTGTAGGCGCAGCCGGAGCTGCGGGAGACCGGAGGAAGTCCCTCCAGGGCTCGCTCCCGTTCGAGATGGTCCAACTCTGAGAGGTTATCCGCGATACCACAGTCGTTGGACGGGAACACCACATCCGCAGAGATAGCACTGAAGAATTCGGCTCCTCCCTCGGTAATCCAGACGGAAGGGAAGGCCCAATAAGTGCGGGCGAGTTCATGAGCTATAATATACTTGTTTTCTTCCAGGCCAGGGTGGACAGTGAGAAGCCCGGACGGCCCTCCGCCTCTGCCATCTGGAGTGGCGTCTGCAACGAGCAGACCGACGTAAGTCTTGGGGAAAGGCATCTTCATGAATCCTTCCTGACGCCGCAGGCTCTGCTCCAATATATCCATGGTGTGGTAGGTCGCGTCTGGTGTAACGTGGATGACCGACACGATTGTCTCCCCGGTGTAAGGAAGATCGACCACGCGCTTATCGACCGTTATTCGCTCAAGGTCCAGAAGGACCTCCAGAAGTTCTGGGCGGTATCTGATCACCTGCCCCACCGCCGCCACAACCATGGTGTGTTCGTCGGTAATCCCACCCCGGAGAGTCGGATGGGACAACACCGTCTGTAGATATTCCCCATCGGCCTCATAGAACAGCCCCCGCAATGAGCGCATCGCAGCCGAATCTACGCCGTCAATGGTGTCCAGGAAAGGCATGTCGACAATCTGCAGCGCCGTCGCCTCATCGCTCGTCGTATAAGACGACGAAGACATGGGAAGTAACCAAGTCAGGACGGAAATTTCGTCTGAGTTGAGGCCGTCTTGCAGCCACGATTTGTCCGCAACGGCTCGTAAGGCCTTCAATGACCCCAGCCCTAACTCCCTAAGCCAAAAGACCGCATCCTGCTCGGATACAACCAGGCCGTCTCGAACCCATGGCAAAGACTCCACTACAGCACCCGCATCGGGCTCTTGTATCCTTAGAGCCAGCAGCGCCACTATCCCTGTCTGGCCGTCGGCTATGCCGCCACTGAGCATGGGATCGGCAACCGGGCTTTCAAGTTCGGCCCTCTCGATTTCCGTAAGGATCTGTAATGGGAGCAAGTCGTCTGCTTCGAAGGTCTCAAGGAACGGCATGTTCACCAGACGCGCGGCCATCTTCTGGTCTGTGTGAGAGATTTCCAGAATATATGCCAAGACCTCTGATTCCCTGCGTCCGAAACCATTCTCCGCCCAAGGCTTGCTGGCTAGGCTGAGGAATGCTTCTGGCGACTTGAGATAGAGTTCGAAGAGACCTAATACCACCCCGGATTCCAAGCTGGCTTTTGACGGAGCGAAGAAGGATATGTTGGCCTCGCTGAACGGCTCGATACCATCATGTATCCATTGCAGGGCCTCTATCGACGCCACGATCTCCGGCCCTTGGGATTCCAGATACAACAGGGCGACTTCCGCTGGCCACAAAGCGTCGGGCAGCGCCGGGTTCCCAAGGAGCTGACTGGCTCCTTGTGGGTCGCTCCGCAACAAGCTGATGAAAATCGACACCATACTGGAGTCGTTCGTAACCTCAACCGAGTCCAAAAACGGCAACCTGACGATCTGGACCGCTGCCGAGTCGTATACCGTGGCAAGATTTTCGATACGGTAGAGGACGAATGCCCTGTCCCTGGTGAAACCGTCCTCGGTCCCTTGAATCCAGGGCTTGTCCATCACTGCCCAGAATACTCTCGGGAATTTCGCTGCCAGCCGTTCGAGCCTCGCAATGTCGTTTGGGTCTCCTTCTTCGACCCAGGGCAGGGCCTCTATGGCCTCTTGCGGCGACGGTCTCTCAACCGGCCTCTGTGAAGAGTAAAGAGAGATGATCTCGATGACTTCGTCTTTCGTGAGATCGCCGTTGAAGTAGTCGACCACGGCGGCTATTGCTTCTTCGCGCTCAATGTAGCCGCTGTAGTCAGTGTCGTAGCGGGCGCCCACGCTTGTCTCGGCGCTGACTTCCTGAACCTCGTACACGTGTGCAGTGGCCACCACCAATACGAGCAGTATGAATGGAATCAAGAACTTTCGCCGTATCGACTTGCCCATTGTCCGACTCCCACTGCCAATGCCGTAACTTGGCGTTAGCTACCTCCGAATCACCGATCATTTGATTGCCTTAACTAAACTAATAGTCGATAATTCGGTGGATTTATGGATTCTTTCCGAATGAATTATTCAGGAACATATCATCCGGCGAACATTGATGCAACTCACACGTCATTTCGCAGCTAGGTTGGACGGCAACATTAAATTGGCACGGGTTAAGCTTGGTGCAGTTCTTACACGGCTAGACCAAGTTCCGGGGATTCCTGGCCCTCAGACGAATTGACACGCTTGGGGTGCCGTTTATATACTCGATGCGTATACTCAAAGGCTGTGAAGGGGAGTAGTAGGTTTTCAAGCGGGGCTACAGAGAGCCGGGTGAGATGAGAGCCGGCGCCGGCGCGAAAACTGAATGGACCTCTGAGCCGCAGGGCGAAACCTCCCTCCCAATGTCCCTTCCCCTCATTCGTGAAGGCTAGGATGGGGGAGCCCCCAACCGGGGGCACAGTAGCCCGAGCCGGGTGGAGCCCGTTACAGGTCCACGGCACGGAGGGCCGCGCATCCCTCCCCGCCGGTTGAGACGCCCCAAGCGGCCGCGCACGGAACATCGAGCCGCAGGGCAATAAGGGTGGCGTCACGGGAACGTCCCGTCCCTTGAGGACTGGGCGTTTTTTTATTGCGCCGAGATACGCTGGTGACGGGACATATTGGGGGAAACAAGGAGCGGAATGACCAACGGCAAGAGACGGATACTCACCGGAATGCGTCCCACGGGAAAGCTCCATTTGGGGCACTATGCAGGCGCCCTGGAAAACTGGGTGCGGCTGCAGCACGAGTACGAATGCTACTTTCTAATCGCCGACTACCAGGCGCTGGGGGACCATATCGGCGACATCGCCGGAATACGCCAGTCGGTTATCGACGTGGCTATGGACTGGCTGTCGGTGGGTCTGGACCCGGAGGAGAACGCCTTCGTCGTCCAGAGCTACGTGCCTGAGCATGCCGAGTTGACCATGTACATGGCCATGCTGACTTCCCTGGGTAGGCTCCAACGCAACCCGACCCTGAAGAACGAGATGGCCCAGCTTGCCGACGAAAAGACCGAGGTGACGCTGGGGTTCTTCAACTACCCGGTGAGCCAGGTGGCCGACATCTTGTTGCCAAAGGGTGAGTTGGTCCCCGTGGGAGAAGACCAGGCTCCTCACATCGAGTTCGCCAGGGAACTGGCCCGGAAGTTCAACCGGACTTATGGGCAGGTTTTCCCAGAGCCACGGGCCATGGTGGGCAGAGTGCCCCGGCTGGTGGGGGTGGACGGACAGGCCAAGATGAGCAAGAGCCTGGACAACGCCATCTACTTGTCCGACGACGCGAAGACCGTCGAGAACAAGATAAAGCGCATGATCACCGACGTTACCGGCAAGAACCCGCGCCTCAAGGCCACCGACCCTGGCGTGGTGGAATACAACCCGGTGTTCCTGTACCACGACGCCTTCAACCCCGACCAGCAAGAAGTTGAGGACCTGAAGGACCGCTACGGGAAGGGAACGGTCAGCGACGCCGAAGTGAAACAGACGCTAATCAAAGCCCTGAATGATTTCCTAGACCCCATCCGAGAGAGGCGGGCCCACTATGAGGCCAACGTGGGTGAGGTGCACGAGGCCCTAAACTCTGGGACCAACCGCGCCAAGCTCGTCGCCCAACAGACGATGCAGGAAGTCCGGGAGGCCATGCAGGTCATATACACATAGTCTCGGAAGGAAATCTCACCTTCTCCCCGGGCGGGAGAAGAGCCTGCCCTGAGCTTGCCGAAGGGCTGGTATGAGGGGGAACAGACAGCCCATCCTTACCCGTCATTCCGGCGGAGGCCTGAATCCAGGAATGGGAGCATGTGGAGAACTTTTGACAAGCTCAGGGCAGACCGGGGATCACCCTCACCCCAACCCTCTCCCTTGATGGGAGAGGGAGACTAGCTCCGATGGACAGACCCAAGAAAGTATGGACAAGCGATGTATAGACCGACTCTAGACGAGGTAAAGGCCATGGCGGGCCAGGGCACCCTGGTCCCCATATACCGCGAAATCGAGGCCGATCTGGAGACTCCTGTCTCCGCCTACCTCAAGGTGGCCCGTTCTCCCTACTCCTTCCTCCTGGAGAGTGTCGAAGGCGGAGAGAAGCTGGCCCGATACAGCTTCATTGGCACGGACCCCTACAAGATTCTCAAGACAGGCAGAGGCACGGCCGAAGGCACGGTAGACCCCCTCATTCCCATCAAGGCGGAGATGGACAAGCACAAGCTCATCCCCACGCCGGACCTTCCCAGGTTTCATGGCGGAGGCGTGGGCTACCTGGCCTACGACGTGGTGCGGTATTTTGAGCCGAGGCTCAAAGAACCTCCTCAGGACACTCTGGGACTACCTGAGTCCATTTTCATGTTCAACGACACTCTGCTGGTTTTCGACCATCTGGCCCACACAATCAAGGTGGTCAGCCATGTCTTCCTGGACGGCGACGTGGAAGCGGCGTACCGGGAAGCTGTAGCCAAGATAGAACTCATGGTAGACCGGCTTACCACGCCTCTGGAGTTCCCTCGTTCTCTGAAAGTTGACCCGTCTGCGGCGGGCCGTCCCGTGGAATCCAGCTTCACCCAGGCGGAGTATGAGGCGGCTGTGGAGCAGGCAGTGGAATACACCCATGCCGGGGACATCATACAGGTGGTCCCCTCTCAACGGCTGCGGCGAAAGACCGACGCCCATCCCTTCCAGATATACCGCGCCCTGCGTTCCATCAATCCGTCGCCTTACATGTATTACCTGGAACTGGGTGACATCCACATTGTAGGGGCCTCTATAGAAACCCTCGTGCGGGCTGAGGACGGAGTCATCGTCACTCATCCCATCGCCGGCACTCGCCCCAGAGGGGCGAATCCTGCCGAAGATGCCGCACTGGAAGAGGAGCTAAAGACCAGCGAGAAGCAGAGGGCCGAGCACATCATGCTGGTGGACCTGGCCCGGAACGACGTGGGGCGGGTCAGCGTTCCGGGTTCTGTTCACGTCCCGGACCTGATGTACGTGGAAAAGTATTCAAGGGTCATGCACTTGGTGTCCCATGTGGAGGGCCGGCTCAAGCCTGAGCTTGACGCTTACGACGCACTGCGGGCGTGCTTCCCGGCGGGAACCCTCTCCGGCGCCCCCAAGATAAGGGCCATGGAGATTATCACCGAACTGGAGGGCGACAAGCGGGGTCCTTACGGGGGAGCGGTGGGCTACTTCAGCTTTTCGGGAAACGTGGACACCGCCATCGTCTTGAGGACGGCGGTGGTTAAGGACGGAGTGGCCTACGTGCAGGCAGGGGGTGGAGTGGTGTCCGACTCCACGCCCACCGACGAGTACGAGGAGACCCTTCATAAGGCGGGCGCCCTGCTCCGCGCCATCGACAAGGCGGAGGGTCTGGAGTAGGGGGAACGGTGGCCTAACGCGCATGCTCCACCCGTGGGGCGGCGGTTAGTGTATCATGTAGTGACGTGAACTAGTGAAATGCCAAAACCGGTTGGCATGAGGTATCAGATGAAACGACGTGGCATTATTAAAGGGCAGACCATCATACTCCAAGACCCTATCGAAATGACTGACGGTCAGCATGTTGAGGTAGACGTCCATCCGTTAGAGGACGCGATTGAGAAAGCCAAGAAAATCAGAAATAAACTAGAAAAGCAGTGGGGGGGTAGACTTAACCGCTCACTCGATTACATCAGAGAAGATAGAGACCGTTGATCGAATACGTTATAGACACCAGCGCACTGGTGAAGTTGACAGTTCCTGAAGACCATTCGGACACTGTCTCGGACATCGCTTCACTGCATACCTCGGCTCGGATCCAGCTTGTTGCTCCTGACTTCGTTTTGCTGGAATGCGCCAACGTCTTGTGGAAACATGCGCGACGAGACAATCTGGCTATCGTAGATGCAATGTCCGCTATTGACACACTTCAGCAGCTTGATGTCCGCCTCGTTCGCCAAGATGAACTGATGGAGGACGCCTTGCGGTTTGCGTTAAACGTAGGCATCGCCGTCTATGATTCGCTGTTTTGTGTGACGGCAGAGCGTAATGGCGTTGAATTAATCACGGCAGACGGAAAGCTTGTCAACAGTCTTGCTGATACTGAGGTCCGGACGATCACTTTAGATGAATGGACACCTCCGTCTTGACGGCTCTTCTGATACAAGATCTGTTTTTCAGAGTTGCTGTCCAATGAAATGGTTGTAGAACAAAGGGGTTCTAGGCGGTAGTGGACAACACAGACTTGCAGAGGAAGGAGAAATATGCTGAAGTCGTTTTATCACACGGGGTTCGTGGTCAAGAACCTGGAAGACTCGGTGAAGTTCTACACCGAGGTCATGGGGCTGAACCTGAAGCGGGAACCCTTTGAGGCCACGGGAGAGGCGACGGAGCAGGTGACAGGCCTGAAAGGCGTGACCATGAAGGTGGCTTTCGTCGACCTCTTGAACGGGCATCATCTGGAGCTCATCGAGTACGTCTATCCCCCTGGCACCGAAGCCCACACCAACATAAACGACCTGGGGGCGGCCCACATCGCCTTCTACGTGGACCGGGCAGAAGAGCTTTATGAATCGGCAAGCGCGAAGGGCGTGAAGTTTGTGAATCCTCCATCCTACCGTTACAACGACCAGGGCGAAATCATACGCAAGACGTTCTACGCCCGAGACCCCGACGGGAACTGGATGGAGTTCATAGAGGCCCTGGAGTAGGTCAGTGATTCTGCTCATAGACAATTACGACAGCTTCACCTACAACCTCTACCAATACATATGTGAACTGGGCGCTGAGGTTGTGGTGAGGCGCAACGACGAATTGACTCCTGAGGACGTAGAGTCCCTGGACCCGAAGGGCATCGTCGTGTCCCCGGGGCCGTGCACTCCCCGAGAGGCAGGTGTGTCCAACGACGTAATCCTACGCTGGGGGCCCGCCATCCCTACGCTGGGAGTATGCCTTGGTCACCAGTGTATAGGAGATGCTTTCGGAGGCGTTGTAGACCGTGCTGGGGAAATCATGCACGGCAAGACGTCCATGGTCCACCACGATGGCAAGGGTGTCTTCAAAGGCCTGCCGGACCCCTTCGAGGCCATACGCTACCACTCCCTGTCCGTCTATAGAGAAGACCTGCCCAATACGTTGGAGGTCACGGCCTGGACCGACAATGGGATTATTATGGGGCTGCGCCACAAGGAGCATCCGATAGAGGGGATCCAATTCCACCCGGAGTCCATCATGACTCCCGTGGGCAAGGACCTTCTTCGGAACTATCTCGATCAGGTGTATGGGGACGGTTAAGAGCGTCCCCATGTCGTAAGAAAAATTAGGAGGTGGTCAATGACAACGCCGTCCAGTGAGGGTCCTCTTGGTGTGTGGCGCCCCCCGGCCTCGCGGCAGATGCGTGAAAACAGGGTCAAGCGAGTGTTGCGGGAAGGCAAGTGCGCCATTTGCATGTACGGTGTTCCCACAGGCGACATGGCCGAGGTGATCGGCAATCTGGGATACGACGCCATTTGGATTGAGATGGAACATGCGCCCCCGACCCTGACGCTCAAGGAAGTGGGCGAAATTTCCAGGGCCTGCGACCTCTGGGGAATGAGCTCCATCTGCAGGGTCCCCAACGACCCCTGGATGATCACCAGGGTGTTGGACGCGGGATGTGACGGTGTGGCCGTGCCTCACGTACGCACCAAAGCCGAGGCCGAGGCAGTCGTGCGAGCCGCCAAATACGGTCCCATAGGACGTCGGGGCGACTACACGGGCCGACAGGGAATTGGTGTCGCCAACACCAGGGACGCCGCGAACAGAGAGACTCTTGTCATGGTCTTCGTCGAAGAGGTCGAAGGCGTCAAGAACCTGGACGAAATCCTGGAGGTCGAGCACATCGACGTGATTTTCCTGGGCGCCGGAGACCTTTCCCAGGACATGGGCTACGCTGGCCAACGGTATCATCCCGAGGTCCAGGTCGTTGTCGACGACATGATACGTAAATGCGCTGCCGCCGGAAAAGCCGCCGGAGTGGTCACCAACGACGATGACGTAGAAGACTACGTCGCGAAGGGGGCCAGGTTCTTCCACATCGGCTGGCAGACCTGGGTGGCCCAGGGTACTGCTGCTTACATGGAGAAAGTGGCCGCGAAGATGGCCAGCCAGCCTTAGCTTTGGGTGTCCATATGCTAGAATATGGCTGAACGGACTAAGGCGAAAAGGGGAAGAGGCCGACATGGTTTCCGCAAGCTCACGACGGGTGATGGAGTTCACCCAGCATATCTATCTGGGCATCCTGTCCACCGTTTATCCCAGCGGAGGTCCCCAAGCCTTCCCGGTGTGGTTCGACTATGACGGCGAACGGTTCAACATTGCCACGGACGCCGACGCGGTCAAGGTGCGGAACATCAGGGCCAATCCCAAGGTGGCCTTGTGCGTCACCGACACGTCCCGCCAGGTGAAGTCCCTCACAGTTCTGGGCGATGCCGAGGTGGAGATGAACAACCTGGCTGCCCAGGACCTGCACAAGAGGCTGGCCGTGCGCTACATGGGTCAGGACGAGGGAGAGGAATGGGCTGAGTCCATGGGCGGGGACGAAATGGCCATCGTGCGAATCGTCCCGACCAACTTTTTGTGGACCGGGTAGACGACCCCGATACAAAAGACTCCCGATATGGCCCTCAAGATACAACAGCTCCTAGACCCTCTTCTCGACGGCCAGTCCTTGTCCATGGACGAGGCGTCGTCGGTCATGGAAGAAATCATGGAAGGCGAGACAACGCCGGTACAGTTGGCTGCTTTCCTGGCTGCCCTGCGAGCCAAGGGCGAAACAGCCGAGGAGATAGCCGGCATGGCTTCGGTCATGCGTCGAAAGGCCGTCCAGGTGTCGGTAGAGGGAGACCTCGTGGACACGGCCGGCACAGGGGGCGACGGAAAAGGGACCTTCAACGTGTCTACCGCCGCTGCTCTGGTGGCTGCAGGGGCTGGGCTCAAGGTGGCCAAGCACGGCAACCGGGCCGTGACCGGCTCTTGCGGCAGCGCCGACGTGCTGGAATCCCTTGGGGTTAAGATCGATCTGGGGCCCGACGGGGTCAAGCGTTGCATCGAAGAGGTCGGCTTCGGCTTCATGTTCGCCCCGAACTACCATCCCGCCATGCGCCACGCCATGCCCGTGCGCCGAGAATTGGGAGTACGCACGGTATTCAACCTTCTGGGACCGTTGACCAATCCAGCCGGTGCAACGCGTCAACTTCTGGGAGTGGCCGATCCAAACCTGTGCGAGACGATGTCCCAGGCCCTTGGTCTGCTGGGCGCCGAACATTCCATGGTGGTCCACGGGGAAGACGGGCTGGACGAGCTGACCCTCGGTGGCATGACCCATGTCTGGGAGACTGAAGGCGGAGTGACCCAGAAGTACGTTCTCTGGCCGGAAGACTGCGCGATGATGCCCTGCTCCCTGGACGAAATCAAGGGCGGGACGCCAGAGGATAACGCTCGAATGATGCGGGAAACCTTCCAGGGTGAACGAGGACCATTGCGGGACCTCGTGGTGTTCAATGGTGCTGCGGTATTGCAGGTAGGCGGGTTGGCGCCCGACTTCATAGAGGGTCGCGGCCGGGCTTTGGGGGCCATCGACAGCGGCGCCGCGTTACGTACTCTGGACAGCCTAGTTGCCCTGAGCCAGTCCCTGGACTGACGCCTTTTCGCGGCGCCCCCCTCCCCTCGTCATTCCGGCGAAGGCCGGAATCCAGGAGACACGGAATCTGACGGCACGATAACGACTAAAACGGCGGAGTTGCCCGCATGACCACCATACTTGACGACATAGTCCTCGCCAAGAGAGGCGAACTGGAGGCCCAACGTTGGAACATGCCTCTGGAGGCTCTGGAAGAGCAAATCGACTCCCAGCCAAGGCCCCTTAACCTGAGCGGCGCCCTCATGGGCGACAGGGTGAGGTTGATTGCGGAAGTCAAGAAGGCGTCTCCCTCCAAGGGCCTCCTTTGCCCCGACTTCGACCCGGTGCGTCTGGCCTCAGCATACGTGGCCAACGGAGCGGCTGCCGTATCGGTGGTCACCGACGCACGGTTTCAGGGGGAATTGGAACACCTGGGCTTGGTGAAGCAGGCCATAAGGGACAGCGGGACACCAGCGCTCAGGAAGGACTTCATCTTCGACCCGTACCAGGTCTATGAAGCCCGTGCTTACGGAGCCGACGCCATTCTGCTCATCGTGTCCATACTGTCTCCGAGCGAGCTAAAAGACCTGCTGGCTCTCAGCCGGGAGTTCTGGATGCAGTGCCTGGTGGAGGTCCATACGGCAGACGAGCTTGAAACGGCGGTGGATGCCGGGGCTGAAATTATCGGCATAAACAACCGAGACCTCAAGACCTTTCATACCGACATTCAGGTCACAGCCGGAATCGCTCCACAGGTGCCCAGGGGGAAGCTCGTCGTTAGCGAGAGCGGCATCAACACTCCCGACCACATGACATATCTAAAGAGCTTAGGCGTACATGCCGCTCTTGTGGGTGAGGCGCTGGTCACCTCTCCAGATGCGGGAGCCAAAACGGCGGAACTGGCAGGCTAGCGGTAGTGGTCGGCGATCTTATCGGTGTGACCATTTGGACCGACGACCTGGAGCGGATGGTTGAGTTCTACAGGGACACTTTGGGCCTGACTCTGAGGGACCGTCACAACGGGTGGGCCAACTTCGCCTTCGGAGAAATGCGCTTAAACCTGGGGCTGCACGACCGGGTTAGCGGTAAGGCCAATGACCCTTATCGGATAATGCTCTCCTTCAGAGTGGACGACATAGCCGCCGAATATGACAGGCTGGCAGGCCAGGGGGTCGAGTTCATCAGAGTCCCCGAAAAGGAAGACTGGGGAGGCATGGTGGCGACGTTTCTCGACCCCGACGGCAACGTGCTTCAGCTTCTTGAGAAGCCTGCTTAGAGCCCGGATAGAGTTATTGTCGCCGGCCGAGCCGTCGCTGCGGTCCGGTTTACTTGAAACCGCAGGCGGACGCCGCCTATAATTGGTTGAGTGAGCCAGGGCGGTTAGCTCAGTGGTTAGAGCGCCTCGTTCACACCGAGGAGGTCAGAGGTTCAAATCCTCTATCGCCCACCATTAACACCGGGGACGTGTCCCTGCAAAACAAGCCGAGGTGGCGGAACGGCAGACGCGCTGCGTTCAGGGCGCAGTGCCCCTTGCGGGCGTGTGGGTTCAAATCCCACTCTCGGCACCACTAACACACCGGTACGCGCTTGTAGCTCAGTAGGATAGAGCGCATCCCTGCGGAGGATGAGGCCGTGGGTTCGAGTCCCGCCAAGCGCGCCATTTCGTTCTATCCCTATCCCAGGAAGATGTGTACGTCGGCGTGGGGGAAGGCAACCTCCAGGGTACCCTTAAGCCGGTCCCGCACCAAGCGCCGGTAGTTGTCCAGGGGCTGCTCAACGTCCACGTGGGAACATTTCTGACCTCGTTGCTCGTCAGGGCAGATGTGTCCGCTGGTGGGTCCGTCCCAGAAGCCCACGCAGTGCATGGGGAAGAAGAGGGTCTCGGCAGTGTTGCGCAAGTCGGCGACTATCTCGGTGGCCCGAAAGCCGCTGTCAGTCGTCACCTGGACGACGATTCTGGCAAGATCAGCCACGGTATTCACTCCGCCGCTGATATGGCAGGCGTACTAGCCTCCCCTGAATAGCTTGTTGCGCTCACCGTCTTGGCACTTTTTGTTGGTGCAGAACCAGAAGATGGTGGGCATTGGCGGGTTCCTGACTCCGTCCATCTCCCTGCGCATGGGTTGACGGCAAGTCGGGCAAACGCTTGGACCTTGGCTGGTTTCAGACGACATGGAATCTCCCTAGAGGTGATGCCTGGAATGTTCTACCATTCCAGCGTAGTGTGACGCAAGTGGGGAAGGGCTTCCCCAATGCATACGGCTAAGGTCTCTGGGAACGTGAGACGGGCGGCGATGCATCGAGCAGTTGGAAACCTCGGTTTGCGGTATAATGTACCCTCCACCGGGGCGGTTAGCTCAGCCGGTTAGAGCGCCTGCTTTACACGCAGGAGGTCAGTGGTTCGAGTCCACTACCGCCCACCAAACTTGACGAAATCTAGAACCTTCACTTTGAGGTTCGTCTTGGACCTCTAGGCAACAACCGGCCCAGTCGTCTCGGATCCCGAACCACTAACCGAGTGCCCTCCTCAGAAAACTAGCGGTTCCGGCTTGCCGGGGCGGCCCGGTTCGCTTAGCGCTCACACATGACACCATCCCCATCCCCGTCTCGGGCACTGGGGACCATTTCCCTCGGGAAGCCTCTCCCTGCGCCCTGGGACCCCTGCACTCTGGTTTCTCCCGCTTCCACCGCTTCCTCGCATGAGGCGTAGACTGAACTGGTCTCCGGGGGTTCTGGCTCCGGCACAAGAGTCGGCATTGGTGTGGCATCTCACGCCGTCGGCCGCTCCAACTCATCGCTTGCGGAACCATCGGTCGCGCTATTCGCTACGACCTCAATGGGATCCTGGCAGGTATCCAGCATCTCGATGATCGCCTCCACTTCCTGCTGTGTCATCGTGAGTCCCCACTCCATTTTCACCTCCGTCCAATCCGTTGCGTACTGGCACCAGTAGCCCTCGTCCGGAGGGCGCCAAGCCTCCGGTCCCTTGGCTCCCTTTGATCTGTTCGCTCCCTTCGTAACAGCGATCATATGGTCGGGGTCTCCCAAATAGTTGGCGTACTCCTGTTTCCGTGTTGCTTTCCGTGTTGCACTCCAAGCCCAACCGCCGGAGTCGTGAGCGTTCTTCAGTGGTACCAAGTGGTCGATGTCCAGGTCTCCGGGCGCTTCGACGTAGGTGCCGGTGAACGCGCCGTTCCAGCGGCCCATTGCGACCCGGCATTTCTGTTCGGACTCGAATGTGACCTCAACCAAGCTCTCTGAGATGAGGGCCTCCTGCCTGGCATTCTGGCATCCTGACAGTCTCCGTCCTCATCGGTCCAGTGCTTCCATCGGGACCGGTCATACTCCGGTATGTCCATCGGGACCGGTGCGACAATTATCGTGAGGGATGCCGCCGGCCCAGGTTCGATGGTCGGCAGCTCGTGGGTCTCCGTGGACGTGGCCGCAGACATCGGGGATACCGGCGTTGGCGTAGAGGTCGCCGGGGT
>DAOUJI010000096.1:0-12285 GCA_034422875.1 Dehalococcoidia bacterium
TCCTGTTCAGTGATGTACGCGGTGACCGCCGCATGAAGTGGACGCCTGCAGAGGGGGTCAGCGAGTTCTCCAAGCCCACTAATGAAGCGAACGGGCTCACCCGGGATACATACGGGCGTCTGATAGCCTGCGAACACGCGAGCCGGAGGGTTACTCGGCTAGAGACTGAGGGCGACGTCACAGTTGTGGCCAATCGATACCGGGGCGCCCGGTTGAACCGGCCCAACGACGTGGCCGTCAAGTCGGACGGCTGCATCTACTTCACTGATCCAAACAGGGGCGTGCCTCCGGAAGAACTCGAAATGGACTGCTCCGGGGTATATAGAGTGTCGCCGGACCTGGGGACCATTACTTTGCTCGTGGGAGACTTCATCTACCCGAACGGACTGGCGTTTTCCCCTGATGAGAAAGTCCTCTACGTTGTCGAGACCTGGGGCAGACGTCTCCGAGCTTTCAACGTGAACAGCTTGGGATTGCTGGACCTGGAGACTGAACGTGTCCTTCAGACGTTCGAGAGCGACCTGCCCGGAGTCCCTGACGGGGTAAAGGTGGATGTGGAGGGCAACATATATTGCGTGGGGCCCGGAGGCGTCTGGGTTCTCGACCCGTCGGGAGAGCATCTAGGGACGATCGTGACAGGCGGCCAGACCACCAACTGTGGTTGGGGCGGCGGCGACTGGAAGAGTCTATTCATCACCACGCCCCGGGCCCTTTATCGGATCCACGTAAATGTCCCTGGGGTTGGCTTGCCCAACGCCTAGTCCCCAGTCGCACACGGCTCCCGCTCCGATGGGAGGCCTGGAATTCGACCGCACACTCAAAGACGCCGGATATTACCGAATCAGTCCGTCAAGTTGACAAGAGAGTCAGCTAGGCGTACTTTATACTGCAATAGATTCTGCGTAACAGCGCAGCAATTGAGAGTTAGCGGGGAGCGGCGCCCAGCCCCGGTCGAATCCTCTCTCCCCACCGACGCTCCACGATTCGCCCACGGCCATCCACTTCAGCAACAGGTCTAGCGTTTCACGTTATTTGGAGGGAGCGATGACAGTAAGGTCTATTTCCCGGAATCCCCTCGGAATCATGATCCTGATTCTGGCATTGGTGTTCCTGGTGGCGGGCGCTTGTGGGGGCGATGACGCTCCCACGACGGCTCCGGCCACCAACACCCCTCAGCCCGCCGCCACACAGCCTCCTGAGCCGACGGCTGAGCCCACGGCGATGCCTGAGCCGACGGAAGCGCCGGACCCTGACGCCCCCGCTACGGCCACTCCGGTGTCGGCGGCGCCTACGGCAACTCCCGCCCCTGAGCCTGAGCCGACAGAGGCGCCGGCAATGATGGCTCCTGTCGCAGAGAGGCTGCTGGTCGGAGCCGACATCAACGTCGAGTCCAACGACCCGACCCGGGCGTCGTCATTCAACCAACCCCAGTACGTCCACATGTATGAGGCCCTGGTGCGCTACGACGAGTTGGGACAGATGGAACCCATGCTGGCCGAATCCTGGGAAGCCAGCGCGGACAAGATGACCTGGACCTTCAAATTAAGGGAAGGCGTCCAGTTCCACCGGGACTTTGGAGAGTTCACCACCGCAGACCTGATGGAGACGCTGGTTCACGAGGCACGGGATGAGTCGCAGTCCACCCGCAAGGCCTTGTGGAACGACCAGGTAATCCCCAATCTGGAAATCACGGACGATCACACCGTGACCTTCCACCTGGCCGAACCCACCATCAATTTCGACTGGATACTAAGCAACCGGAACACCACCTACATATTCAGTAAAGACCACCTGGACTCCGAAGGAGAAGAGGGCGTGGCGGCCGACCCTGTGGGCACCGGCCCCTACCAGTATGTCGAGCGGGCTTCCGGGGCATACGTGCTACACGAGAGGACGCCCTACGACCACTGGCGAGTAGCTCCTGACTTTGCTGAAATTCAGATATTCAACATCAAGGAAGCCGCCACAAGGATGGCTGAGCTGCTGACGGGCCAGATTCATATGACTCTGCTGCCTCCTGACCTGGAGCGGACCGCCGTCGCCAGCGGCATGGTTTCCATCCCGTCCAAGATTCCTCACTCCAACCCATACCTTCTCTATGGCGGGAACTTCTACCCCGACAAGTTCGTGGGGAAGCGCACGGGCGAATTTCCTGATCTGCCCTTCTCGGACACCTTCCACCCGGCCACTGACGTTCCCTGGGTGAACAAGAAGGTCCGTGAAGCGCTGAATCGGGCGGTGGACCGTAATGCAATCCTGAACACGATCCTGGGAGGCAAGGGTGAATTGGCCTACGTTCACCCTTACCACCGCACCATACGTGGTTGGAACCCCGAGTGGGAAGCTCGGTTCGAAGAGAAGTACGGCTACGACCCGGAGAGGGCCAAGGAGTTGCTGAAGGAAGCCGAGGCCGAGATCGGACAACCTCTGGACTGGTCCAAGGTGTTGTTCCTGATTGGCAAACAGCCCAACTTCCCCCAAGGCCCGGAGCTCACGCAAGCTATCTTTAACTACTGGAAGGAAATCGGAATACCCGTAGACGAAAGGACGGAGACCAGGGAGCATGCCAGCTACACTCCGGCTTTCAGGACTGCGTCATGGGGCGGCGTAGCCTGGATGGACAACGCGGGTCGTTGGGAAGAGCCCAGCAACATCCAGATATATCTTTACAGCGGACGGGAGGCGGTCAACTTCTGCTGCCAGTTCTTCGAAAATGACACCATTGACTCCCTCTATGAGGAACTGTTGACCGTGACGGACCTGGACAGGCGGGACGAGATTCTGCAGGGCATAGGGGACGTAGTGTTTGAGGAATACGCTTTCATGCCTCTGTTCCACCTGCCCACCCTCTTCACCGTAGACCCCAGTGTGGTGGAGGACCACATAAGCTCGGGTGTGTGGGGAATCAGGGACCTGGAATACGCGGTGGCAGTCAAGCAGTAGCCCGAAACTATACGGCGCACCATTCAGAGGGCGGGCAACGGGTCGTAGAGGCCGAATGCCCGCCCTCGATTTTGTAAACGAGATTGACCCGCTGCCGTTTTTCCGTAACCGTTGGTGTGTACGTAGGGGCGACCGGCCGGTCGCCCCTACAAGGTAGGCGATGTCTGTTAGGCAAAGCAAAAGCGTGGGAATAGGGACGAGTGGGACTCAGAGATTGGGTAGGACTAGCCGTAGGGCCCAGGAGCCTTAGTCGTAGAGGTGGCAGGCCACGTTATGGCCTTTGCCTTTGTCCTTCAGCACAGGGACTTCTTGTGAGCACCTGTCGAAGGCCATGGGGCATCGGGGGTGGAAGCGGCAACCGGAGGGTGGATTGATGGGAGAGGGGACCTCTCCCTCCAGGACGATCTCTTCCCGGACGGTGTCGGGATGGGATGGTAGAGCGGCTGAGAACAAGGCCTTGGTGTAAGGGTGGAGGGGTTCCTCGTAGAGTTCTTCTGTCGGTCCGTGCTCGACGATCTTGCCCAGGTACATTACGGCGGTCACGTGGGCCATGTACCTGACGGTGGCCAGGTTGTGCGCCACCAGGAGATAGGCCACTCCAGTCTCCTGCTGCAGGTCCACCAGAAGGTTCATAACCTGGGCCCTGATGGACACGTCCAGCGCAGATACGGGCTCGTCCAGGATGATCAGCTTGGGATACGAAGCCAGGGCCGAGGCCACAGCCACGCGCTGACGTTGGCCTCCGCTGAACTCGTGGGGGTACAGATTGGCCTGCTCCCTGTGTAGACCGACCTGCTCCAGGACTTCGGCGATCCGCCGCTCTTTTTCGTCGGTGGACACCTTGCGGTTCACCACCAGCGCTTCAGCTACGATGTCCTTGACCTTCATCCTGGGGCTCAGCGATGACCAGGGGTCTTGGAACACAGCCTGCACTTCGGTGCGGAACTCTTTGAGTTCCTGTCCTTTAAAGCCCTGGATGTCCTGACCTTCCAGCAGGATGCGCCCGTCGGTGGGTTGTTCCAGTTTCAGCATGAGCTTGGCCGTCGTGGTCTTGCCGCAGCCTGACTCTCCGACCAGCCCCAACGTCTCACCGTGCCCGATGGAGAAGCTTATCCCATCCACGGCCTGGACGTGGCCAATGGTTTTCATGAACACCAGCCCCCGGGTCACTGGGAAGTGCTTCTTCAGGTCCTCTACTCGAATTAGCTCTTCTTGTTGCATGGCTATTCGCCCGCCGGTTCTTCCCAGGAGGGATCAAGTCTCCAACAGCTCGACGTGTGGTCGTCGGAGACGGTGAATGATTGCGGATATTCGTCATAGCAGCGTTGCTGGGCGTAAATGCAGCGAGAGGCGAACCTGCACCCTGGGGGCAGGTCGTACAACGCGGGAGGCTGTCCTTCAATGGAGAAAAGCCGCTCAGTGCGCTCCATCTGGGGGACCGAGGCGATGAGGGCCTGGGTGTAAGGATGGCTTGGTTTGTTGAACAGGTCCCTTACGTCAGCGCTTTCGACGATTCGGCCCGCGTACATCACCGCCACCCGGTCGCACATACGGGCGACGATGCCGAAGTCGTGAGTGATAAAGATTATTGCCAGGCCGGTCTCCGCCTGGATGTCCTTGAGGAGACGCAGGTATTGGAGTTGAATCGTCACGTCGAGTGCGGTCGTGGGCTCGTCGGCGATGATTACCTTGGGGTAGGAAGACAGCCCGATGGCGCCCACCACCCGCTGCTTCATGCCGCCGCTCATCTGGTGGGGGTAGTCTTCCATGCGCCGTTCAGGAGCGGCGATTTTCACGCCCCTCAGGGCCTCCACTGCCTGGTTCACCATGCTCTTGTGGCTTCCACCCTGGGTGTTGTGAGTCCTCAGCGCCTCGACAAGCTGGTTGCCTACGGTGAAGACGGGGTTCAATGACGTCTGGGGGTCCTGGAGAATCATGGAAATCTGGCGGCCCCGGACCTCCCGCATCTCCTTCTCGGTCTTTTCCAGGAGGTTCTCGCCTTCCAGGAGCACTTCGCCTTCGACGATGCGAGCCGCCGGTCTGGGCACCAGACGCAGAATGGACAGTGCGGTCATGGACTTGCCGCAGCCCGACTCGCCGACTATGCCCAGAGTTTCCCCTGCGTCAACCGAAAAGGTGATTCCGTCAACAGCCTTGGCTATGCCACGCCGGTTGAAGAAATAGGTGTGGAGGTTGTTGACCTCCAGCAAAGGTCTTTTCGTGTCTTGCGCCATATTTCCGGCGGCTTGGCCGCCGACCTCGCCGCCTATTATAACGGCAAATTCTGGAAGTGTCTTTAGCCAGGGTATGGAGCCGACGGTGGGATTCGAACCCACGGCCTGCGGTTTACGAAACCGCTGCTCTGCCACTGAGCTACGTCGGCGTAGGTGGTTAAATGTAGCGTCTTTTTGTGAAGTGCACAACACTTTGTCTATTCTCCTGTAGTGTAACATCCGTCACTTGGCGTGCTTCTCAGGTTAACTCCGGTTTGCATTTGTTCTAGTACTGCTTGTATGATGGTACTAAATGTGGCGCCGCGTATATAGGATCTATGAATATGAGAGCCAAACACCGGAGAACCCTTGTCCGTATCTTTACTAGGCCCACACCGGTAGACATAAGGTGGTCTGACATCGTAACGTTGCTGCAGTCTGTAGGAGTTGAGGTTTCCTCGGGTGCGGGTTCGAGAATTCGTCTCATTAAGGGGTCAAGGGTGATGGTCGTTCATCGGCCCCACCCTCAATCAGAGACCGGAAGGTCCACCGTGCGTGACATTGCCAGTTTTCTCTCTTCCATAGGAGTTGAGTTATGATGGAGTATAAGGGATACATTGCAACCGTCGAATTCGACGATTCCGTCGGTATGCTGCACGGAAGAGTGATGAACACCGGGGATTATCCCATCGCCACTTTCGAAGCGACTGACGTGGAAGGATTGCGTAAAGAATTCCGCATCTCCGTAGACGACTATCTAGATGCCTGTCATGAGGCTGGAATCGAGCCTCAGAAACCCTTCTCCGGCAAGTTCAATCTTCGGCTGGGTGCAAGTCTCCATCAACGTGTGACTGTGGCCGCAACCGAGGATGGCATGAGCCTAAATGCTTGGGTCAAACAAATTCTGGAAGAAAAAGTGTCACCGAGTTCGAAGAGGAACCATGGCCGAACGTCCTGACATAACGGGGATGACGTTCGACGAGATTGCAGGGAGTACGGCGAAGAAGTCGCCATTAAGGCTAGCATAGCCGCTGACCCGGATACTTTTGAGTTGGACGAGGAGTGGTTCAAAGAGGCTCGCTCGGCCAGTGAAATTGTTCCACACATCGTCGAGAGCTTTCGTGGGACACGGGGCAAGCAGAAAGCTCCAACGAAGAAGCTTCTCTCTATCCGGCTTGACACCGACCTGGCGGACTATTTTCGCCAGAGTGGGAAGGGCTGGCAAACACGGCTTAACGACACGTTGCGGCGCGCCGCCTTTGGACCCTGACTCACTTTCTCTATCCCGGGATGTACCCCTGTCAGAAGCTGACTGGACTAGTCCACCGACGTGATCAGGGACTCCGGTTGTTCCCCGGCCAGGACACGCTTGACGTTGCCGTAGCAGAAGGCCACGCTTCGTTCTGAACTCTCACGGCTGCCCGCCGCTGAATGTGGGGTGATGATGACGTTGGGCAAGTCGAACAGAGGGTTGTCGGGCGGAGTGGGCTCCTCTTCCAGCACGTCAAGGCCGGCGCCGGCTATCTTGCCTTCCTTCAGCGTCTCGTAGAGGGCCTGCTCGTCCACCACGCCTCCCCGGCAGGTGTTGATCAGGTAGGCCGACGGCTTCATCAGCCCCAACTCTCTAGCTCCCACCAGCTTCCGGGTCCTGGAGCTCAGGGGGACGTGGAGGGACACGATGTCGGACTGTCGGAACACTTCGTCGAAGGCGACTGGACGGGCCTGGAGCTGCGCTTGGCGTTCTGCGGATACTTCGGCGACGTCGTAGAAGATCGTGTCCACGTCAAATCCGCGGAGCAGCCTGGCCACGTTCCCACCGATGGGCCCCAGCCCTACCAGCCCCACTGTCTTGCCGGTGATTTCCATGTTGACGCGGGGAGTCACTGCTGACCGCCACTTGCGCTCCACGGTGGTGCTGTTCCACATGCTCATCATGTTGCGGCAACTAGCGACCATCAACCCGATGGTGTGCTCGGCAACGGTGATGGCGTTGGAGCCGCCGTTGCTGGCCACGGGTATCCCGATCTCGGCGAGCTTTCGCAGGTCCAGCAGATCGTTCCCTGCGCTAAACGACTGGATCATTTTGATGGAGGGACAGTGTCGGAGGAACTCGAAGTCGTAGGGTTCGGACAGCAGCATCAGGGCCTGCACGTCCTTGCAAAGGTCAATCTTCTCTTGGTCGGACAGAGCGTAGTCGATGATGAAGGCTTCAATGTCGTCCGGAGCGCCTTGTATGAACCTGGGTCCGGCCATACGCCCATACATCGGTCCAGCCAGAAAGGCTACCTTGGGTTTGCTTGAAGTCATGCCAACCTCCCTGTCCTGAGCTTGTCGAAGGGCCTGTCCTGAGACTGTCCGGGACTGTTGTCGGGATTATGGTATTCCCCTTAGTGGATGTCAAATTGGAGGGGTTGGGAATCATATGCGGGTCTACCCCAGGACAATAAAGGATGATTATGGGAAATAGGTTTCAAGAATTGTCTTATGGATTCGACGAAGGTTCTGTTCTTGAGTCGGAGTCTGGGCCTCAGATTCGATTACATCTTCCAGGCGTTGTTCTGACAGTGCAACAATAGTGTCTGGAGCATATGGTTTTAACACTGTTAACACTGTAAGAAAAGATTCGTGTACGAGGGCAAGCAGATCTAGAGCCATAGAATCATTAGGTTCAAGATACAAAAATATTGATGCGCTCGTTCATTTGAAGGCTCCTGTGTAATAGAATTAGCCGTAATGAAATTGTTAGTTCGGATTGAACGCGGAGGATGGCGTACTTATCTGAAGGCAGCGGTAAAACTGCTGATATTAGTAGGCGGTCTCTGTGTGTTCCTGACTGATTTTCCCATTCTGATCAAGGGGCTCGTGATAGGTATGTCGTGGGTGGCGGAGTGGCTATTCGGGAAATGGACAGAGGATTGGGGTAATTTTGACGAATTTGAAATCGATTCAAACAGGATAGTGAGATAATTGTGTGCCCTCCGCGGGACTGGAACCCGCATATTGCCCTACGTCAAAAGGCTGCTCTGTCATTTAGATACGAGGGCACATCAAAATCCACTATGGCCAAGGAACGGATATGAACAAAGAACGTATGCGAACGACCTCTCGGCAGTCATCCCTTACGTGTTCACACAGACAGACAGTCTGTTTAGCGAGGGTCGAAAAAGAGGTTGTGAGGAATTCTGGGGGAAAGTATCTAATTCCCTAAGGTTTACTTGACAGTTACAAGAGGGTTTGATTGGCGAACTTATCCATTTCCTCGGCCACGACTTCCGTAGGCGTGCCGGGCACGTCCGACCCGGGGAAGAGCACGACCACCCGGTCCGTACCAGCCTCCTCATAGGTCTTAAGGGTCTCCCGGTCGGGCATCGGGTAGTCGAAACGGTGCCCGCCCAGGGAAATCATTATTTCGATGGTCTTGGGGTCGCGCCCAGCCTTCATGGCAAGCTCATCCAGCTTTGCACGGCCCGCCCGGACGGTCTCGGGCCTGCAGCGGCTGGCGTGCCAACCGTCTCCGTAGTCCACGATGCGCTGGAATATCCGTTCCGCCCGGCCTCCCAGAATGATGGGAGGGTGGGGCTGCTGGTAGGGTTTCGGATAGCACCAGAAGGGCGGGAAGTCGTAGTGCCTGCCGTGGAACTCAGAGACGTCGGTGGTCCAGATGTTCTTCATGGCCATGATAGCCTCTCTGGTCTGGCCCCACCTTCGGTCAAAGTTGCCCCCCATGATTTCCACCTCTTCCCGGAAGATGCCTGAGCCGATGCCGAACAGGAACCTTCCCTTGGAGAGCTGGTCCAGGGTAGCCACCTCTTTTGCGGTGTGCACGGGGTGCCTTTCCGGGACGAGACAGATGGCCGTGCCCAGTCCCAGTGTGGTGGTCACGGCCCCGGCTTGGGCCAATGCCACGAAGGGGTCCATCATGTGCCCTATCCACTGGGGGACGGTGCCGTCGGGGGATCCCTCCCATCCGGGCCAGGGACGGCGTTCAGCGGCCTCTTCCGGCTCCAGGTTGTACTTCTTCTGCACCTCGTCGGTCATCCCCACCGAACCTGTCCAGGGTGTAGGGCCCTTCACGTATTCAGGTTCCGCCACCGCCGTGGGCATCACAGGATGCTCCCCGAACCATATCGACTCGAATCCAAGGGACTCCCCAAGCTTCGCCAGGGGCGCTACGTCCACCGGGGCGTTGACCACGTATGGAGGTGAAAAGGCAATTTTCATATCTGCTCCTTCGCTACGGTCTGGCTTCTTTGCTTCCTCAAGCTCCAGCATTGCTTGAAGAAGGCGAGTATCTCACCGCCCCCGAACTTGGACTTTCCCTGCGTGCGGTCCACGAATATGATGGGGACTTCTTCAACACTGGCTTGTCGGTTGCAGGCCAATACGTCCAGCAGGAACTTGAACCCCCGGGGGTCAAGGTGGGGCATTGTTTCTGCCATCAGTTCCCGGCGGAAGGCTGCGTAACCCGACGTGAGATCTCTGACGGGCAGCCCGACCAATGTCCTGCCTATTGCTGAAGCCAGTCTGCTGCCCCAACGCCGGTGAAAGGGCCAGTTCTGTGTCCCCCCATGGTTTACATAACGGGAGCCGACGGAGACCGGAGCCCGGCCCAAGGCGTCCAATAGCCGTGGGATGTCTTTCGGGCTGTGAGAGAGGTCTGCGTCCATCATGACCCAATAGCCTCCCTTGGCCGCCCGGAACCCGTCAGCCAGGGCGCTGGCCAGTCCCAGCTTGCCTGGCCTCGTGATTAGTCTCACCCGGTCGTCCTGTTCCGCCAGACCGGCCACCTCCTCGGATGTGCCGTCGGGCGAGTTGTCGTCCACCACGATCAACTCAAAGTCCCAAGCCGGTTCCAGGGCCTCACGAACCGCCCGATACAAAGGTTGAATGTTGGGCCGCTCGTTGTAGGTGGCGGTTACGACGGATACGAAGGTCGTATGCTCAGACACAGGAATCCTTGCCACTGCCCAAGGGGTCGTATAAGATATTAGCACATCCCGCCGCCCCATTCCGTTCGCCCTGAGCGGAGCTCCAGCGTAGTCGAAGGGCCGCCTGTAGGGGCGACCGGCTGGCCGCTCACCCGTGAGGAATTAGGCGTGTAAATGGCGGTATAACGATAATTGCAAAGGGGGAATTCATGGCCCAGACTGTCGGCCCCGACCTTACCAGGGAGCTTGCTAAATTCTATTCGGAACTCAGCTATGAAGACCTCTCGCCGAAAACCGTGGACTCGGCGAAGTACTTCTGTCTGGACTACCTTGCCATGGCGCTCCGGGGCGCTGTAAGCGACTCTTCAGAGGTGATGCAGAGAGGAGTGGACATCCTCAGCGGCCCAGGAGAGAGCGTGGTGGCTGGAACGTCCAAGAAAGCGCGGCCCCAGTACGCAGCCCTGGCCAACGGATGCGCAGCCCACAGCCTTGAGATGGACGACACGGCCAACGACGCATCCCTGCACCCCGGCGCCGTTGCGTACCCCGCGGCGTTCGCATGCGGCGACATGACGCAGGTCAGCGGCCGGGACCTGATAGCTGCCGTTACGGTTGGATACGACCTCATGGTGCGCCTCGGTTACGCCCTTGACCCTCGCAAGCACTACGGTCGGGGTTTTCACCCCACTGGCACCTGCGGCACGTTCGGAGCCGCCCTGATAGGCGCCCGCCTATACAAGCTAGATTCTCTGCACACAGCCTGGTCGATGGGAATTGCGGGCAGCCAGGCGGCGGGTTCGCACCAGTACCTGGCCGACGGCGCATGGACCAAGAGGATGCACCCGGGCTGGGCGGCCCACAACGGTGTAGTGGCGGCTACGTTGGCCAAAGAGGGCTACACCGGCCCAATGGAGATTATCGAAGGCAAGAGCGGGTTCCTGCACGCCTACTCCGACGACGTGGACCACAACGACGTGTCCGACGGACTGGGAGACTGGTACTACATAGACAAGACCAGCATCAAGCCCCATTCCTGCTGCCGCTACAACCAGGGTCCCATCGACTGCATATTGGAGTTGACTGATGTCCACGGCCTCACGGCCACAGACGTGGAGCAGATTCGAGTCGGCATGTTGGAAGCCGGAATGGACATTGTCGCCAACCCGGTGGACTACAAGAAGAACCCCAAGACACTGGTGGACGCCCAGTTCTCCATGCCCTTCAGCGCTGCTGTGGCCTTGACCCACGGCAGGGTTTCCCTGAACGAATACACTCAGGAAATGCTGGACGATCCTGGCATAAAGGACCTGATGGCCCGGACCGAGTGTGTGGAAGACCCTGCGCTTGAGGTGGACTACCCCAGCAAGTGGCCCGCCTGGGTCGAGATAGACACCAAGGACGGGCGCACCGTGCGGTCTGACGTGGAATTCCCCAAGGGAGACGCTCAGAACCCCCTCAGCTGGGACGAGCTCAAGGACAAGTTCCGCACATTGACCCAGACGGTCATCTCCGCCGAGCGACAGGATGAAATCATCAACGTCGTCGAGTCCCTGGAAGACGTGGAGGACATCCGCGTCCTGTCCAACCTGACCGCTGTGTAGGGTCCTGTGTCGAAAGCAGGAGCGCCCCTCGACGGAATTCGGGTCATAGACTTGTCACAGGCGCTGGCCGGGCCGATGTCGACCAGGCTTCTGGCCGACTTGGGCGCTCAGGTCATAAAGGTGGAGCCGCCCAGGACGGGAGAGGCCTCCCGAGGCATGGGCACCACTTTCACCAAGGGTGAGAGCCACTACTACATGACCTTCAACCGGAACAAGGAAGGCCTCACCCTGGACCTGCGCACCGAGAAGGGACGGGCCGTCTTCCACGATCTTGTGCGAATCTCCGACGTCGTGCTCGACAACTTCCGTCCGGGCGTCACAGGGCGATTAGGGGTCGATTATGAGACGGTGCGCAAGGTCAATCCGACCATAGTCTGCTGTTCCGTGTCCGGTTTCGGACGGGATGGCCCCTACCGGGACCGTCCGGCGTTCGATTCGGTGGTGCAGGCCCTGTCAGGAGCCATGAGCGTCACTGGAGAGCCTGGAGGAGACCCTGCCGTGATGGGATTCGCGGTCACGGACATCGGAGGCGGCTACGGGGCCGCTGTGGGCGTGTTGTCGGCCCTGTTGGCCCGGGAACGCACCGGAGAGGGCCAACAG
>DAOUJI010000097.1:0-6707 GCA_034422875.1 Dehalococcoidia bacterium
TCACCAGATCGTGGGCTTCTTCGAACCGCTCCCTGTTATGGACCGGGTTGATGTTGGCTTGCCATGACTCGACGCCGGTGCCGCGGACAAATCCGGAAACCAATCGGCCCCGGGAAATCATGTCGATTTCTGCAAGCTCCTCGGCCAGCCTAATCGGGTTGTCGAAGACAGGTAGGGGGTTGCCCAGGAGAACGATCTTGGGCTTCTTGGTGATGCGGGCAAGGATGGCCGCCTCCAGGTTCATGGTGGCGCCCATGCAGGTGGGAGTGGAGTGGTGCTCGTTGAGCATCAGCCCGTCGAACCCCACCTCTTCCGAGTACTCGTACTCGTCCAGGTACTCGTTATAGAGTTCCGCGCCCAGCTTGGGGTCGAAGTGGGAGTTGGAGAAGGTCAGCCGCACTGCCTGGTTCGGGCTGTTGCGGACGTCTTCTTCCGTACATCCGGTGTAGGCCCGCTCTGTAAAACGCATCAGAAACATGGGCCGGACGCCTCCTTATTGTTCCCAGCGGATAAGGGTTGGAGTGTGTTAAAGGCTACTCAAAATATGTAGGCGTGTCAACGAAATGGCGTGGGCTCCGAGTGGTGTATAGGATGCGGAACAACGCGACTCGGACAGTGGGAGGAAAGAAGTGACTCTGCAGGGCAAGACGGCTCTGGTTACGGGCTCTGGGCGGAACATAGGCCGGGCCACGGCCCTGGAGTTGGCGAAAGAAGGAGCCAACGTGGTGATAAACGCCAGGTCCAACCGGGACGAGGTAGAGGCTGTCGCTGAAGAGGCCAGGCAGCTAGGAGTCAAGGCGCTGCCTCTCCTAGCCGACGTGTCCGACAAGAACGCGGTGGACTCGATGGTTTCGAGGGCCTTGGAGGAGTTCGGGCGGTTGGACGTGGTTATAAGCAACGTGGCCATTCGTCCCACCAAGCCTTTTATGGAGGTTTCCCTGGAGGAGTGGCGTCAGGTGAACGGAGTCATTCTGGACGCCGCCTTCTTCCTGTCGCAAGCGGCGTTGCCTTCGATGGTGGAGAACGGCTTTGGCCGCTTGATATACATTGCCGGAGAAGGGGCCTTTACCGGCCATGCAGGCCGGGCCCACGTTTACGCTGCCAAAATGGGGCTGGTGGGAATGGCCAGAAGCCTGGCCAGCGAGGTTGCCGAGCATGGAATCACGGTGAACGTAGTCTCCCCTGGGAGGTTCGACACCAGCCGGAACATGGACTGGTACCCCGACAGGAATACGGCATCGGTGGAGGGGATTCCAGTGGGGCGGATGGGCAATCCGCGGGAACTGGGAGCGGCCTGCAGGTTCCTGGCTTCTGACGACGGCGCCTTCATAACCGGCCAGACCATCCATGTCAACGGTGGGGCAGTCTATCACTGAGAGCCGCAATTTACCCCGGTAATCGTCACGCCGAGGAAAACCGGGGCATGACCTCCAAGGCGAACAGTTCGAGCCGGTCAGACGGTATCGGGTCAGGGAACAGCAGGAAGAAGTAAGTGATGCCAGCGTCCGCGTAAACCTGGAGCTTCTCGGAGCACTGGTCCGCCGTTCCCCATATGGCGTTGCCGAGGGATTCCCGGTAGGCGGCGTTGGTCATTCCAGCGGCGTCAGCAAGCTTTTCCAATTCCGTCTCGTTTTCCACAATGACTACGCGGCAGTTGTGGCTGACCTCTATTTCAGACGGGTCTCTGCCAATCTCTAGACAATAGCTTTCCAACACACTCCGCTTGTGGGCGTGCTCCCTCAGGTCCATGTCGAAGCCCCAATTGGCGATGTCAGCGTGCCGCGCCACCGCTTTCAGGACACGTTTTTCTCCACGCCCTCCGATGAGAATGGGTGGACGGGGCTGCTGCACAGGTCTGGGTGTAACTGAGGCGCCAATCAGGTTGTAGAACTCCCCGCGATGCGTAGTTTCCCGCTGTGTCCACAGAGACTTGATGATGTCGACCGACTCCTCCAGCGCCTTCACCCTCTTGGAAGTGGAGGGATATTCATAACCGAACGCCAGGTGGTCTCCTTCGCCGCCGCCTGCCCCGATGCCCAACTCCAGCCTGCCCCCGCTTATCACGTCCAGGGTGGCGCCCATCTTGGCCATCAGGCCGGGGCTCCGATAGTAGTTGGCGAGAACCAATGGCGTCAGCCGGATGGACTCGGTCTCTGCTGCCAGGGCCGATAGTGTAGTCCAGCACTCCAGCGCCGGCGCGCCCAGGAGGTCGTACAGAGTGGCGGAGTGGTAGCCTAGCCGGTCTGCGGCCGTCCAGATGCGCTTGAGGGCCTGATAGTCATATCCGCCCTGATGTATGCGCACCGAGAATTTTACGGGTCTGTCGTTCATTGCCACGAGAACAGATGCGAACTGCGCCTTTCCTCCCTAAGGGAAGGTTGGGATGGGGGCCTGCGCTCCAGAGGCGACCAGCCGGTCGCACCTGCATCCGGCTTCTGCTTGGCTCCATTATACTCGTATACTCGCTATCCACGGGTTCGCCTTGACACCCCCGACGCCGGGAGTACAATCGACTCCATCCCAGCCCACGAGATTCCAAGAAGGAGTCCGTTCCATGCAGGTCACTCCCCACGTGTACGCTGCTCACATCCCTGAAAACCCCAGAGACGGGGGCGCCTTCCACCCAGGGGGCACCCATATCTATTTCGTTGGAGACCCCTCTGACCACATGGTCATGGTGGACTCAGGGGAACCCTACAGAAGCTGGACGAGCCGCATATTGGACTACTATGAAGGGCTGGGGCGGCCGAAGATGAGCGCCATTCTCATCACCCACGGCCACGGCGACCACGTGGGCGGGCTGGACAGGCTGCAGGAAGTGTTTGGGTGCCAGGTCCGGTGCCACCCCAAGCTGGTGCGGCGGCTCCAGAGGATGCTGGGGGATGGAGCCGTGTCCAGGTTGGCGTCCAGGGAACGTGTGCCCGTCAGCGGCGGACTGTCGATGACAGCTTTGTTCACGCCGGGCCACGAGGACGACCATGTTTGTTATTACCTGTCGAGAGAACGGGTGCTGTTCACGGGAGACACGATACTGGGAAGCTCTTCCTCGACGGTCAAGAACCTGTCCGAATACATGCGTTCGCTGCATCTGCTCGCCAGGTTCACGCCGAGGGTGATTTGTCCCGGGCACGGCCCAGTGGTCCCAAACGGCAGCAGGCGCATTGATTTCTACATCAGGCACCGCGAGGAACGCGAGGAACAGGTGATTGGCGCGCTGGAAGCCGGAGCGGAGACGGTCGAGGAAATTGTGACCAGGGTCTATCCCCGCAACCTGCGCCGGGAATTGAAGCAGGCCGCCGGACGCAATGTGACAACCCACTTAGGCAAGCTTGTGGAGGAAGGCAGAGTAAAGTCGTCCCTGGACTACTCCCTTGTGGAACCTTAGGCTCCAGAGGCGCCGCGCATCGAGAATCTATTGACAGCCCAAGCGCTGGCTAATACTATCCAATCAGCATGTCAGGGTTGCGACCGGCCCTGCGGCGCTCCTGGATAAGATATTTTTCATAGCGAATCCAACCTCTTAACCGCCCAAGGAGGTGTCCGCTCATGACGACGGTGGGGCAAGGCCAATTCACTTATGAGGTAATCGAAGGGTGGGGGAACCTGCCGGATGGAATGACCTTCGGTCCAGTGAGTTCGGTTGCGGTGGACTCTCAGGACAGGGTCTATGCCTTCCAGCGCAAGGACCCGGCCGTGGTCATATTGGACCAGGACGGCAACTACGTAGATTCATGGGGCAGCGGGTTCAAGTTCGCCCACGGCATATTCATAGGTCCTGACGACCTGGTGTACCTCACCGACCGGGACGACCACGTAGCCCAGATATACACCGCCGACGGCAAGCTGGTCCGCGAGCTTGGCGCCAAGGGCCAACCCTCGGACACCGGATGCGACTCGGACGGCGGGGTGGTCCTCAGGGCGGCCGGTCCCTTCAATAAGCCGACCGAACTTGTTCCTTCGCCCTGGGGAGACTTGTTCGCCTCCGACGGCTACAGGAACAGCCGCATACACCGTTTCAACGCAGAAGGAGACCTGTTGCTCTCCTGGGGCGAGCCGGGCAAATTCGAGAACAACGAGTTCCACCTTCCCCACAGCGTCTATGTGGACTGGCAGGGCGTAGTCTACGTATGTGACAGAGAAAACAACAGGGTGCTCAGCTATACAAGGGACGGCATCTGGCTGAACACCTGGAACGACGTGTTCCGACCCACGGATATCTACATGGACAGCAAGGACATCTGCTACATCAGCGAGCTCAGTCCCCGCATCAGCATCTTCGACAAGGAGGGCAACCTTCTTGCCCGGTTTGACAGTCCTTCAGGCCATGGGATATACGGCGATTCCCAAGGGAACCTTTATCTGGCCGAGGTGGGCGGGCAACGCATTACGAAGTACGTAAATGTGCCTGAGGGAGGACTGCAATACATTAAAGGGTTCCTGTAGTCGCGAAAATCGTACACTCAACGCTTGAATTATTCGTTGACACAAGTGTAGAGATAAAGTAGTCTGTGGGCGTACATAATCATTCGCCCGAATGGCCCCAATTCGCGAAGAGTGAGTAAGGAGGGGGAATGGCGTTAAAGGATCTTAGCCATACCGTAACCAGGCCGGGTATGAGGCCCGGTGACCCGGACGTGGAGATTCCGGTAGCCACTGACTTGGTGACGGTTCCCGGTGTGCCTCTCCGCGAGGAAGACCTGAACTACTACGGGAGAGAAGAGCCTCTGGACGCCCTGTCGATATTCGAGAGCTCCGCTTTCGAATGGCTGCGTCCGCTCCGTCGCTCCAAGTCTGAAGACTCGATCAGGCAGACGATCTACTTCGAAAAAATCATGACCCCGTTGGCCAAGTGGATCAAGGACAGCGGCGAACTGCCGCCCACCGCCGAACCCAGCGGAGAGGACGTGGGCGACCTCATCAAAGCCAAGGCCAGAGAGTTGGGCAACGTAGAGGTAGGTTTCACTGCCGTAGACCGGCGGTACATCTACCAGAGCAAGATGGCGGATTACGATGCAGAGTTGCCCCACGCCATCTGCATCGCTATGGACCAGGACTATGAGATGACCTGGCAGACCCCGGGGTTGGCGTCCGAGTGGACACACGACGACGTCTACGAGCGTCAAGGGGCGTTGGCTCAAGAGCTGGTCGCCTACCTTAACTCCCTCGGCTACAGAGGCCAAGTGTCTCAGCCGTCGGTTGCGTATGGGCCGGCCATGCCTCTGTTCGTGCAAGCCGGGCTGGGCCAGGTTGGAGCCAACGGCATCCTGATGTCCCCCCACCTGGGACCGTGGATCAGGCTGCAGACCATATTCACCGACGCCAAGCTCACATATGACGAACCTGTAGACTACGGAATTCACGCCTTCTGCCAGATATGCCAGGTATGCACCAACCGCTGTCCTGGCAGGGCCCTGTCCCGAGAGAAAGTCTGGTTCCGCGGCGCCCACAAGAACAAGGTGGCTTTCCGGCGCTGCCAACCCATGGTGGCCCGGTACTCCAGTTGCGGCGTCTGCCAGCGCGTGTGCCCCATCGGCGCTTACGGCATGAAGCCAGTAATGGACCACTACATGGAAACGGGCGAAGTGCTGGGCAAGGGCACCCACGACCTGGAAGGCTACTACCTGCCTGGCAAGGGGTACTACGGTCCCGGTGAGCTGCCCACGTTCGACAAGGACACTTTCAACATGCCCAAGGGCAGGACTGAAGACTGGCTCCTGATAGAGTTCCGAGACCGTCTGCTCGAGACCAAGGACGATGAGTCCATCGACCGCGACGAGATGTGGGAAGAGTTCCGCGAGAAGGTGGAAGAGTCCTTCAACCGGAGCTTCGTTTCCGAGATGGCTATGGACACCGGTGGAGAGCTGGGCGGAGTCTAAACCCCGCTTCTCTCATTCGACGGCAACAAAGAGGGGCCTCCCGTTACGGGAGGCCCCTTTCCTATTCTGAAGCGTCAGCGATCGGAACTAACTCAAGGAGTCAAGGGCAGCCGCCAGTTCTTCCAGAGTCGCGTAGCCCTCGAATCTGTGGGTGACCACACCGGTCTGGTCCATAACGAAGGTCCACTCCGGGCTGGGGAGGTTCCATTCCACAGCTGTCGGCGACAGCCGCGCCCGGCTCAGGTCTCCCTGTATCTCGTGGGGATTGTCGTATATGTCCACGTGAATGAAGTTGGCCTCGTCCTTGCGCATATCCTTCAACTCTTGCAACGTCTCCACCTGCGGCCCGCACACGGCGTTGGTGCAGAATGCCGGGCTGGCCATTACGACTACCGTGGGAAGGCCGTTGCGCAAGGCGTCGGAAATCGCCAGCTGGTACAAGTCCGGGTCCTTGAGGGAACCGGTAGTCAGTTCCTCAAGTCCTTCCACGTCATTGACAGTCTTACTCTTGCTGGATGGCGCCTGCTGCCCTAGTCCCACCGCTTCCGTAACCTCGTGGACAGGGAAGCGGAGCTCGGCCATTGAGGAGCCTCCTTCAACCGACGGTATGGACATCACCAACCGCCAATCCCCAACACGGTCGAAGGTCAGTTGGGTCGCATAGATGCCGCGAGTCCCATAGGGCCAGGGATGGAATGACGCCGTCGCTTCCTCTACAAGCTCGCCCTCTCCTTCGGTCCCGGCTTCCCCTACGTAGTAGCTGGAGACCCGGGAGCCGGGCACCTTTATAGGCGCCTCTGCCGACGTGAGTATGAAACCGACTAGATTGGG